>NZ_JAWRXI010000039.1:0-12593 GCF_046535075.1 Brevibacillus sp. SIMBA_040 | reverse complement strand
AAGATGTCCTAATTAGGGGGATGAAACCTTTTCATATATCGGTTGATTGAGTTTACACAAAAATCTTGACAGACCCTCGGCAATTCCACCATACAAAACCGTAACCTTTCACGAAGGTTTGACGTCATACTGTCAGGCGTTCCTGAAGTTAATCTTTTCTTTGCATGGGATTCTCCAAAACCCGCTTATACTTTTTATATCTAATCTTGTATTTTCTGGAAGGAAAAATAAAAAATAGTGTCGAATCTTCTCTACCTATTGTTTTTCTATCCTATCTACCAATAAAATGCTAAGAGACTCATGAAAGCTTCTCAGTCTACTTTCATGAGTTTTTCCATGTTCGTTAGCGCAAATAGTTGAATTGCCGACACCAGGAGGAAATTACTTTGGTCTTCAGTTCCATCAGTTTTTTGTTTTTCTTTTTGCCGCTTGTCTTTGCCTTTTATTTTGCTGTTCCGTTTCGGTATAAAAATGCGGTTCTGCTCATCTTCAGCTTACTCTTCTACGCCTGGGGGGAACCGAGGTACATCGTTCTCATGGTGGTATCCATCGTCATGAACTATGGCTTCGGGATATGGATTGATCGGGCGGATGATCATCCAAAAAAGAAAAAGACGGTCTTAACGCTTGCGATCATTGCCAACATCGGGCTTCTGGGCTTTTTCAAGTATGCGAATTTTTTCGTAGATGTAGTGAACCAGACGCTACAAACGAATATTCATGTGACACCTGTGCCGCTGCCACTCGGTATTTCCTTTTATACGTTCCACGCACTCAGCTATCTAATCGATGTCTACCGGAAAGTAGAAAAGGCGCAACGAAATCTGTTCAATTTGTCGCTCTATATCACGTTTTTCCCGCAGCTGGTTGCAGGTCCGATCATTCGCTATAACTCGATCGCCGAGCAGCTCAGCAAACGCGTTTTTTCTTCCATCCAATTCGCAGAGGGGATCAAGCGATTTATATTGGGTCTGGCGAAAAAAGTACTCTTGGCCAACCCTCTGGGCTACGTAGCAGACACCGTGTTCGCCACTTCTACGGTGGACCTGTCAACCGGTGCCGCCTGGATTGGGATTATCGCCTATACGTTGCAGATCTATTATGATTTTTCGGGCTACAGTGATATGGCGATTGGTCTAGCCAAAATGTTTGGCTTCGAGTTCGCGGAGAATTTCAACTATCCGTATATTTCCAAAAGTGTTTCCGAGTTTTGGAGACGCTGGCACATTTCGCTTGGCAGCTGGTTCCGGGACTATGTGTATTTCCCGCTCGGCGGTAGCAAGGTGGCGCCATGGAAAATTTACCGGAACTTAATGATCGTGTGGGCACTGACAGGATTCTGGCACGGAGCCAGCTGGACATTTATTGCCTGGGGAGTCTACTACGGCGTCTTGATCGCTCTGGAAAAAGCCGGTCTCGAAAAGTGGCTGCTTAAAATTTATCCGTTAAACCACGTTGTCGTGTTGCTGCTTGTTATGATCGGGTGGGTGTTCTTCCGTGCCGACAACTTTGGGTATGCAGCGGATTACATCGGGGCGATGTTCCATACACGTGGATACGAGCTGTTCGATTCCCAGGCGCTTGCGCTGTTATCGATGAACTGGATTCAATTTGCCATTGCGATCATCGTTGCAGCACCCGTATTTCCCAAGCTGCAAAAATGGCAATGGGGGAAGCCGATCGCAGGAGTACAAACTGCTTTTGCCCTGCTGTTCCACTGCTTCCTTTTTGCAGAAGTCATCTTGTATTTGATTAATTCAACCTATAACCCATTCTTGTATTTCCGATTCTAGATCAGCCAGAGGAGTAGCGTAATGAGTAAATCGGCTTCAATCGTTTATATGGTCGCTTTTTTAACGATTATTTTTGGGTTTGCCATTGCCAGCAGCTTTTCACCGCAGAAAGAAGTTTCTGCGATTGAAAACAGAAAGCTGAGCGGGCTACCCGATGTCAGCTTGGAGGCTGTTACCACGCCTCGTTTTTTCGAAAACATGAATCTGTATTTTAATGACCAGGTCGTGCTACGGAATGAGATGGTGAGTGTTTATCAGAAGCAGCAAAATTCCAAGCTGTTTAACGCCATGCTGTTCGAGAACATGCTTCGCGACTCTACGCAGCACAAGCCAGAGGATGGCACGGTCGTAACAGATTCACGCGTCGTGTCCAATCTGGTTCTGATCAATAGCAAGTGGATTTTGCCAGTTCCCGATAAGGTCGTTCATACAAGCGAAATAGATGCAGCAACGGCAAAATTAAAAGACGCAGTAGCATTTGCCGAAGCACAAAAAACAGAAGCGTTTTTCGTCTTTAATCCGTCGCGAATGATATCGCTGATGCATTTGTATCCACCTTATTTGCAAACGGATGCGTATGTCAGATCGAGAGACTATTTCTTGTCCAGGCTGGGCAAACATGTTAACGTCGTGGATCTTCGGAGCAAGTGGGTCTCCTTTACGAACGCGCAGCTGGAAGAGCTGTATTTGGAAACGGACCATCACTGGAATATCAAGGGCGCGTTTCTGGCTTATCAAGAAATGATTCGCGAGCTCTCAAAAAGGTCGGCGCATTTTAAAGGGGAACCAATGTCCCTCAGTGATATTGATGTGTCTACATTTGAAAATGGCAGCTTCGATGGCAGCTATAACAGGCAAAGCAACTTCACAGTCGATACACAAACAGCCGATCGAACGATGATTTATGAACCGAAAGTGCCGTTCGCTTTTCAAAAATTCGAAGTGATCAATGGGGATGGGACTCAAACGATTCGAGACTTTAACGATTTTTATGGCTACAAAAAAGGGCAGAATCCAGTTACGTATGGGACCTTCTTTGGCGGGGACAGACGGAAAATCACCTATGAGAACCCGAAAGCTGGCAATCAGTTGAACGTCCTGCTGCTGAAGGATTCATTCATGAACCCGATTACGCCGTATTTGGCTCAAAGCTTTAACAAGCTTACGGTGTACGACAATCGTTACTATCCTGAATTCAGCTTGAAAAATATCTTGTCCAGCGAGCATTATGACATTCTGATCATTGCGCTGCATGATGATAATCTTTACAGTCAAAATTATGTGTTTGAAAAAAAGGACAGCAAGTAGGAATATAAGGCTCAGTTAGCATTCGTTGCCTCAAACAAGTAACCATCACTTGTTTGGGGTTTTTTGTATTTTGGCTTTGCTTTTCGTTTCTACGTGATGTAGAATAAAAAACAACACGTAGAAACGAAAGGGTGAGTCAATCCGCAATGAACATTACAAAAGCGGAAATGGAGATCATGCAGGTCATTTGGGAAAGCGGGCGGAGAATGACAACAAAGGAAATTGGTGAAAAGCTCCCGGATAAAAAGCCGACGACCATTCTTACGTTGGCAGGCAGGCTAATCGACAAGGGTGCGCTGCATGCTGTCAAGCTTGGACGCTCCCATGCGCACGAATATTGGGCGGCAATCAGTGAAAAGGAATACCTGAACAGGCAAACAGAGAGCTTTTTGCACACCATACATAACGGCTCTGCCAAAAGCCTGATCAGTTCGCTGTTTCAAGCGGAGAAGTTATCCAAGAAGGACATTGAGGAGCTGCGGGCGTTTATCAATAGCGAGGCTGACGAAAATGATTAAATGGTTGCTGATGACATCGCTGGCAGGTAGTGTATCGACCCTTTTGCTCATTTTGTTTAAGGCCAGATTGGCGGGAAAATACGGGGGGCGCTGGTACTATGGCGCCTGCTTGTCGGCACTGCTGCTATTTCTTTTGCCACTCCAATTACCTGTGCCAGCCCTTTACTCCCACTCCATGTCTGTTGAAAAGAACTTCGTCGATGACAGCGCAAAAGGCTCGGTAGTCGAGACCAACAAAACGATTAATGAACAAACTCAACCTTCCAACCCAGTGACCACAGCAACTGAAGAAAATGGCAGTCAGAGTCTCAGCGTTGACCAATGGCTACTGACCATGTGGGCTTGCGGTTTTATTGTTACGCTGAGTCGATACTTGCTCGGGTATTTCCTGTATAAACGAAAAATACTACGTGAGTCCAAGTGGATAGACAGCGTGGAAAAGCTGGATGTAGTCGTCAGTGACGATGCGACGTCGCCGATGCTAATCGGGTTTATCAAGCCGAAAATCGTGATGCCAAACGTAAAAATGGACATAGCCGATTATGAAATGGCGGTACGGCACGAATGGATTCACTACAGACAAAAGGATGCTTGGTTTAAGCTTTTGGCTGTATGGATCAATAGTGTGCATTGGTTTAATCCGTTCTCTTATATGGCTTTGGCGAATTTGAGCGAAGCCTGCGAATATGCGGTAGATGAAAAAATAACGGAAAACATGAAGTCAGTTGAGAAAAAACGCTACAGTGAGATGATCATACAATTTGCTGCCAATGCTTCACCTGCGCTAAACAATCATTTGGTCGACCATAAAAAGCTGCTAATCAGGAGGTTTCGGCTCATTATGAAAAAAAATTCAGGAAATGGCAAAGTATTCTCGGGTATCCTGCTAGCCGTCATGATTGGGGCTGCTTCAGTCTTCACCTCGTCTGTTGTGTTTGCAGAAGCACCAAAACCCCTTACAGAATATAGCGGTGGAATCACAACCTACTACAATACAGCTCAGACGCTTGAACAAAATGTCCAAAGCACGCTAGGTATTCCATCTCCGACAGAGAAGACGCGAGTTGTAGTCAAATGGAAGGATTTGTATATCGATAAGGAAGGGAGAAAAATAGATTATTTCAATCGCACAGAGCCTTACTATAAGGTGGAGCTCAAATGGCAGGACAAAGGATCGGCTGTCGCCAGCATGATAAGCAAAACAATGTCCATCGGCGGGCAGACTGTGACGGTTGTTTTCGGGGATAAAGCAGTCGCCTACAAGGATGATGGTGTTATCGAAAAAATGATTGGGAACCAAATCACGTTTGAGATGAACTACCAAACCACCGATAGTCGTTTCATGTATGACCATAAGGCTTTCATGAATGAACTGATCAAGCGGGGAGCCTATGTGATTGAGGAGGTTGTGCCGCCGCAGCAATTTACGTACGAGTTCAGGCAGACCAAAGCTGGAGGACAGGTAGGGGCAAAACCGCTAACAGCCTATGACAAGGTGGAGGTGCAGACTCCTATTTTCAAGGGGAATGCGACACTACCTAAACAGATAGATCACAGCGACGGGAGCAAGGGACTTCAGATCGGCCATTCCTTTGTCTTGAAGCCAGGAGAAACAGCAGCGATTGATCTAAAAGAAACGACAGACAAAACTCCAACAATCAGCTTGGCTATTCTGGATGAAACAACAGGTGAAATGACGTACTGGAATCCGGCTGCAGCAAGTGGATACCGCTTTATTTTTACACCGGGTCAAAATGGCGTGAACCATACTTATAAAATTGTGGCGAGTGGAGAACAGCAGGACACTGTCAAAATGGAGGTTTTTACGTATCAGCTGAAAAACGAAACAGTGAAGTAACGAATGAGCAATCGAATAGAGCATAAATGACAAACGAAATCCCAGACGAGTATGAATGTACTTGTTTGGGATTTTTTCAGTACAGCCAATAAGTCGTCAATGTTCAAAAAACACAGCAGAACGCGAGAAGTTTGAGTTTTATGTTCGTTTCTAACATTTATCAATTTGTTTTATTGACAAAGTTGTTCAAAAATAACATAATAGCATCATAAGATGTTCTAAATTAACAAAGGGTGATGTCTTTGTTACCACAAGAGCGAAGAACATGGATTTTGGAACAGTTAAGTCAAGACGAGAAAATCGATATCGACCAGTTAGCTGAGCGATTGAATGTATCAGCCATGACGATCCGCAGAGATTTGTCTACCTTGGAAGAGGAAGAGAAAATCATTCGGACGTTTGGAGGGGCTGTTCTTAACAAGCCTCTGATTCACGAAACTCCCTTTCTCACAAAAGAAGGCAAATACAGCAAACAAAAAAGGCAAATTGCTCAGAGAGCCGTGGAATTCGTTCAGGATCATTCAACCATCCTGTTGGATTCAGGCACGACGAACCTGGAGATTGCCAGATTGCTCAAAAACAGAAAAAATCTCACGGTGATCACCAACGATATTAAAATCGCTGTCGAGCTCATGGACAGTGAGGTCAAAATCATTGTGGCAGGCGGAGAGCTGCAAAATAATGTCGGGGCATTATTTGGTCCGTTGACAGAGCAAATCCTGAAAAACATCAATGTAGACTTGTTTTTCCTGGGAGCACATGCGATTCATTTGGACGCTGGCATTACCGTACCTACGTTTGAAAAGGCTTCCATAAAAAAACTCATGATAGAAGCAGCCGAAACAACCTGGTTAGTGGCAGATTCGAGCAAGTTTGACCAGAAGGCTTTTACAAAGGTCTGCGATCTACCTGGCATCGATGGCTGGATTACAGATGATGGGCTAGCAGCAGAAGACGAGGAAAAGCTAAAAGAGCATCTGAGAGTTGTAACAGCAGAGGTGGGAGAGGCCACATGAAAATTGGAGTCATTGCAGATGACTTGACAGGGGCAAACGCGACTGGTGTGAGACTCGCCCGGCAAGGCTTTGAGGCAGCAACAATGGTGCACTATAACAATCCGCCTACATCTGATGCGTATAACGCGGTATGTATCGATACGGATAGCCGTTATGCGAAAAAAGAAGTTGCCCAGATGAGAGTCAAGACCGTGCTGGAAAATCTCACGAAATGGGGAGCCCAAGTCATCTGCAAACGAATTGACAGTACCGTCCGGGGCAACATCGGGGTGGAACTCGATACCGTTTTGGCTGAGCTTGGTGAAAAAGCGATCGCAGTAGTGGTCGCTTCCTATCCAGAATCGGGTCGGATTACCTCGGGAGGATATCTCTTGGTTAATGGTGTACCCCTGCAAGCAACCGATGTGGCAAAGGACCCGGTGGCGCCGATCACGGAGTCGTATGTACCGACCATCGTACAAAAACAAAGCAGCCACTCTGTTTCGTATATCGGGCTGGAAACCGTATTAGCCGGTGAGAAGACCATTGAACAGGCGATGAGGGAGCAAATCGAGCAGGGCGTACGGATTCTGGTTCTGGATGCCGTAACAGACGAGGAGATCGAATCGATCGCCAAAGCCATGGCGGCAATTAAGGACTATCGGATGATTCCTGTTGATCCCGGACCTCTGTCCGCGACCTATTCCAAAGTGTACACCCGCTCACATGCAAAGGATAAAAAGATCATCGTGACGGTAGGAAGCATCACTTCTAATGCAGGCAAGCAGCTGCAATATCTGACGGAAAAAACGGGTGCCCAGCCGATTTATGTGGATGCAAAAAAACTGGCGAGCATGACAGAAAGCTGGGATGACGAGACGGATCGTGTAATCCAGACAGTCCTGGAGGAAATGAAGAAGCAGTCCATCCTGATTATCACGACAAACTCGCCTTTTGCGGAAGCACTGAATCTGAAGGAAATCGCCCAAGAGCAAAACACCACGCAGGACAGTCTGGCAAAACGCATCGCTGATGGATTGGGCAAAATTACGCGCTTTGTGATTCAACGAAGCGAATATGAAATCGGCGGATGCTTTACGAGCGGCGGAGATGTGACCGCATCGCTATGTGCTGTTGGCGGAGCAGAGGGGATCAAGCTGGAGGTAGAAGTACTCCCCCTGGTGGCTTACGGTCACCTGATCGGAGGGTATCTGGATGGCATACCGCTTGTAACCAAAGGCGGTATGGCAGGAGATGCAAAAGCAATCTATACCAGCATCAAATATCTTTTGGCCAAATGTTAAGGAGGAAAAAGCATATGACAACAGAGAGAGCGATTATTGCCATTCCGATGGGTGACCCAGCAGGGATTGGACCAGAAATCACGATGAAATCGTTGACCAAAAAAGAGATCTACGATGTATGCAAGCCGCTGGTAGTCGGCGATGCCAAAGTACTCGAAAAAGCAATCGCGATCGTCAATGCGAATCTGAAAATCAATGAAGTGACATCGCCTGCTGAGGGCAAATACGAGCTTGGGACCGTTGATGTAATCAACCTGAACAATATTGATATCGACAAGCTGGAATATGGCCAGGTATCGGCACAGAGTGGACAAGGTGCTTTTGAATACATCAAAAAATCTGTAGAGCTGGCAATGAACGGCGAAGTCAAAGCGCTGGCTACCACTCCGATCAACAAGGAGTCACTGCAAGCGGCGAAGGTGCCTTTTATCGGACATACAGAGATGCTTGAGGAGCTCACCAACACAAAAGATCCGTTGACTATGTTTGAAGTAAATGGCATGAGAATTTTCTTCCTGACACGCCATTTGTCCCTAAAAGATGCCATCGGGCAGATGACCAAGGAAAGAGTGCTCGATTACTTGATTCGCTGCGACCAGGCACTGCAACGCTTGGGAGTCGAAACAAGAAAGATTGCGGTTGCTGGTCTGAACCCACACAGTGGTGAAGGCGGACTGTTCGGCATGGAGGAAGTGGAAGAGATCAAGCCAGGTGTGGAGGCAGGCAAGCAGGCAGGGATCGATGCAGTAGGGCCTGTTCCGGCGGATTCAGTATTCTTCCAGGCACTGCAAGGAAAATATGATGCTGTGTTGTCCCTATACCATGACCAAGGGCATATAGCAGCGAAAATGACGGATTTCCATAGAACCATTTCGATTACGAATGGATTGCCATTCTTGCGTACCTCTGTCGATCACGGTACAGCCTTTGACATCGCAGGGAAAAACATCGCAGAGAGCATCAGTATGGAAGAGTGCATCAAGCTGGCTGCTCAATATGCGCCTAAATTTACAAGCAACACCCTATAAGCTTGGATTAGACTAGCTGCTTTGCTGGATGCGCGATTTGTAATGGAGGATGATTGAGATTCCTTCATTACAAATCCTTTCAGATGAAACCGTTTTCATGTAGAGGGGGAAGGATTATGGACGTTTCAGGAACGCAAATGGTTGTCGGCTTGGTTTTGGCTGTTATCGTTTTGATTTTTCTTGTCCTAAGAACGAAAATTCATGCTTTTCTCGCGTTAATTATTGCGGCTTCGATTGCAGGTATTGTAGGAGGCATGCCTCCGGGAAAAGTAGCAGATACCATTTCCGCAGGGTTTGGCAGTACGCTCGCTTCCATTGGGATTATTATTGGATTGGGCGTCATGATCGGGCGGATTCTGGAGGTATCCGGTGCTGCTGAGACATTGGCGTACTCCCTGATCCGTTTTGTCGGGAAGAAAAAAGAAGAATGGGCGATGGCAATCGCAGGTTATGTGGTGTCCATCCCGATCTTTGTGGACTCTGCCTTTGTTATTTTAAATCCTTTAGTAAAAGCGCTTTCAAAGAAAACGGGTAAATCCGTGATTTCGATAGGTGTTGCCCTTGCTGTCGGACTTGTGATTACGCACTCGATGGTACCGCCTACCCCAGGTCCGCTTGGTGTAGCAGGAATATTCGGAGTCGATATTGGCGTGATGATCGGACTGGGCTTGCTGTTCGGTATTCCCATTATGGTCGTAGGCGTTCTTTATGCAAAATGGTTAGGGAATCGAATCTATCAAATTCCGGATGATTCAGATGAAGGCTTCACAAGACCCGATACCAAAATGGCGTATCAGGAATTTGTTAACCTGGTCGATAAAAAATCGTCGGAGCTGCCGTCGCTCGCGAGATCATTGCTGCCGATTCTGGTGCCGATCATTCTTATTTTCCTGAATACAACGCTCTCCGCTATGGAGCTGAAATCAGGCTTTTTTGAAATTCTGATTTTCCTGGGTAAACCGATTATTGCGGTAAGCATTGGTTTAATTGCTGCAATCTACGCTTTGGCAGGTCATATGAGCCGCTCGGAAACGCTCGATCGGATGGAGGAAGGCATTCAGACAGCAGGGATCATCATTCTTGTTACCGGTGCCGGTGGTGCGCTGGGAGCGGTACTGCGTGAAAGCGGAGCAGGAGATTTCATCGCAGGACAAATTGCTGGCTTGCCATTGCCTGCGGTACTGATTCCTTTCTTTGTGTCGACGCTAGTACGATTGGTCCAAGGTAGCGGTACGGTCGCGATGGTTACAGCCGCATCTATTTCCGCGCCGATCTTGGGGAACATGGAGGTCAATATGGCACTGGCAGCTCAAGCGGCTGCGATGGGCTCGATGATCTTCTCCTATTTCAACGACAGCTTGTTTTGGGTCGTTAACCGCATGCTGGGCATTAAAAACGTAAAAGAGCAGATCATGGTTTGGTCTGTCCCTACGACGATCGCTTGGTTTGTTGGTCTCATTTGCCTCTTGATCGCGAATATGTTTGTGTAAGAAAGAATAAGCTGTTCCCCCTGAGAGCCGTATGGGAGAAACCTCCCCGTTCGATTCAAAGGGGGTTTTTGATACCATCCATATCTTCACAAGCGGTATTACACATCCAAGCTGTTGATGATAGCTAATATTTGATGATCTGTCCATTTGCCATTAATCTTTAGATTTTCTTTAGCTATACCTTCTTTTTTAAACCCTGCTTTTTCTAATACACGAATAGATGCTATATTGTCAGGCATAGCTCCTGCTTCAATTCTATGCAGTTTTAATTCTCTAAAAGCAAAGTCTACAACAAGTTGAAGAGCTTCTGTTGTATAGCCCTTTGAATTATATTCCTTATCTAAAGTAAATCCCGTATTACAGCTTTGGACGTCTCCCCTAGCAATTTGAGTTAATGAAATGTCTCCGACAAGTTTATCAGTTGCTTTTAAAAAGATTCCAAAAGCATATGCTTGCCCTTCATCTGTCATTTTTAATACCCGTTCTATGCGTGTTTTTTGATGTTCTTCTGTATAAAAGGCTTCTGGGAGTAATGGGCAAACTCGTTGAAAAAACTCGCGATTTCTAGTATGTAAGTTAGCTAACTCGCTGGCGTCAGAAAGCTTGTAAATCCGAAGATGTATATGATGTCCTATTAGTTTCATAAAATCCCTCCCATAGCCTTTTTATACAATTTTATCGTGGTTAATGAAAGAAAAGATTGATGAATAATTGGCACAGGCAATGCAAGAGCAGGAGCCCCACCCGCCTCTATCTGAAGTGGATGACGGTATCCTGCTCTTTTCCTGCTTAAATCTGGATAATCTTGATCCCACTAATAATAATGACTACGGAAATGACGCATTTAAGCCAGATCGTTGGGACTTTGCAGGAGAGCATGCTCCCCGCCAGTACTCCAGGAACCGAACCGAGCAAGAGCTGTACGACCGTCAGAAAATCAACGGTTCCAAAGCTCATATGGGCAAGTCCTGCAGCACTGGTGAGAAAGAAGGCGTGAGCGATATCAGTTCCTACGACTTCTTTTCCAGAAAGTGTGAAAAAATGCATCAGTGCGATGGCAAATAAGGAACCGCTACCAATCGAGGTCAAGCCGACGAGAAATCCGAGTATGGCTCCAAGGACAATAAGCATTGAGCGTTTCTGGACGATCGGCATTTGTTGCCAGTGATTGAGCTGGGGGTTTCTACGGTCTAAAAGGCTTTTGACCAGCATGGCGATCGGAATCAAGATCAAGGCAAAGCCAAGAATCTGTTTAAAAATCTGATCGGCGCCAGCAACGTGCAGATGAATCCAGTTCATGACATTTACAGCAGCGATTGCACTAGGGATGCTGCCGATAGCGAGATAGAGGACAATGGAAAAATGAACGGTTTTTTGGCGCCAGTGCTGCCATGTACCAAATATTTTGGTGATGGAATTGTATACGAGATCGGTCCCCACAGCTACGGTAGGCGAAATGCCCAGGAAAATGAGAATGGGAGTTAAAAGCGCCGCTCCGCCTACTCCGGTAAGGCCGACGAGAAAGCCTACCAGCAGACCAACAATCGTTAAATGAAAGTCCATCCAGCAACATCCTCTGTCTCTCAAGAATGAAAAGCCTACTGTTAAGATAAGCGGCTGCCCATTGTTCGTGCGCCTAATTTTCCTCATTTTCAAGTTGATGGAATTATATTATTATTAGTGATAATTCCACGAATTCTACTTTTATCGCAAAGGGGAAAACATAAGGCGATGTTTAACGAGCGGAAAGCATTGCAAATGACATTACAGGCCTTGCTGGAACAAAGAATGGTGCTGCGCAGGCAATATGTAGACCAGGACAAGCAGCTTGGCGCTGACATCAAACAGATTTTAAGTCGAATTCGGGAGATGGACGCCCAGGAAGGAATCGAGGAAGACCAGTACACGCAGGAAGTGGCTATTACTACCGAAGAAGCTCCTGTTGAACTGACGAAGCGCATGAAAGTAAGAAAGGCGCATGTTCGTCATGACTATTTGGAGGTAGCCAAGCAAATTGACAGCCTGTTAAGGGAAACGATGTCCCCTATGTCGTTAGTCGAGCTCTGTGATGAGTTAAAGCGCAGACATGCTGTGGAGTTCGCAAGCCCGTATATCGGTGTACAAAAGTCACTTAAATATTTGCCACAGGTCAAGGTTGAAAAGGACGGAAGAAAGCTAATTTTCTCCCTGTCTGCGGAATAAAAAAAAGGCGATCGTGCAAAATAAAATGTACCCTATAGAGTAGACACGTTAAAAAAGTCTACCTATAGGGTACTTTTTTGTATACTTGAGAAAAACA
>NZ_JAWRXI010000038.1:0-15262 GCF_046535075.1 Brevibacillus sp. SIMBA_040 | reverse complement strand
CATAAAAATCTCCCAACCTTTCTAATACTAATTGTAGTTTAGAGGTTGAGAGTTTACACAAATTATTTTACAGACTCATTTTTACTGACCAAAATACGAGAAAAACCCAACTTTTCAGATAGCTGAATTTTTGTTCTTGTTCAATCTAAGTCGATTTTTTATATATTGTAACTTACATATAATCTTTCAATGGTATATGATGTTACGTAATGTATGTCAGCAAGATCATTCATTAATAACAATCAGTGCTTAGGCTGATTCCTCTTATTTTATAAATTTGTTAACTACAGTAACGTCTATTCTTGAGTATCAAAAGGCTTAATGATATATTCATTACCAAGATCAATGATTTTTTTCTTTATGTTTTTTGTCAATGTGTTTATCTCTTCTATTGTCAGTGAAGAGGCTATTATACTTTGACCATCGAGTTCAGATAATGATTCAAACAATTTCCCTATGCTCGCGTGATTCATTTGCTGCTGGCCAGGTTCATCCATTATTATTAGATTCGGATGATTTCCATCATGTTTTTGTGTTACATATTCCAGCGCAAGAGTAAATGCCCAAATTAATCTAACATAATCACTTGCTGATGAATCAAATTTAATGTCAAATCCTTTTACTACAGGTGTATATTTATCTTTAGATATAGAAATATCCGTTAATGGAGTACTACTATATCCAAACTCAGCCAAGTAATCAATAAACTTTTTTTCCAGTGTTATCAATTTTGATTTATCTAATTCTGAGAAGAACTCTTCTGGAATTTTTATCAGATCAACACAATATTGTTGCCATTTTATCTTTAATTCTTCAAGTTTCTCAGATAAGTCTTCAATACGCTCCTCAACTTCTTCTAACTCCCTAATTTTCCATTTGAGATTTAAAGTTTCTTCAACATCAACGTCCGATAGCATCCTCGGATCTTCCCTTAATTCTTGTTTTAGACTTCTTAGTTTTCGTCTTTCTTCCTCAAGATGATGATTAATCGCTAGAAATTTTTTATTCTTTGAATCAATTACACTACTTGATTGACTTCTTCCAAATTCTAATGCAGACAATTGCTCTTTTATGTAGCTTATATTTTCTTCTAGACTCATAGGCTGTAAGTCAATGTCCTGTGGTAAAAGGGTATCATGAATGTTTTGATTACATGTTGGACAAATCTTTTTTGCTATCAAGGAGTTTTTATTGGAACCTAGACTATATAACCGTTGCGCATCTTGATTAGTTTTTAAATCATGCTTTAGTTGAATAATATTATATTCAAGAGCTTCCTTATTAATTTGTTCTGAATGTATTTCCCTTCTGATAACGTTTGACTCGTTCTGAAGAAATAATACTTTTTCTTCAACCTCGTTAATTCTTACCTCATGTTCTCTTTCGACTTCTTTTATATTTCTAATTATATTTGCCCTTCCATATAAATGCTCTTTAAACATTAAAATTCTAGAAGAAATACTGACTAGATTCTGATCGTCATCATAAACAAATACTTGAAAATTAGAGAGTATCTCAGGTTTTTCTGAAATATTTTGAATAGTTGCACCGACTGAATTTGCTTTTTCTTTTATCAAATTTACTAAATTAGTCCACTCCTGAGTAATTAACAATTTCTTAATTTTCATTTCTTCTTTCAACTTACTATTATGTAAAACATCAAGTCCCAGTAAAAACTCGATTGCTCTTGTTGATATATCCCTTATACCATAATTAGTTGAAGGTTGGGCGTAAAAAGAACTCCATCCTTTAATCTGTTCTACAAAAAATAAAGGAAACAAACTTTGAATATATAAAAGTCGATCTTTCCCCTCAAATGCAGGCACCAAGGGTAACTGCCAATCAATAAAATCCGCTAAAAATGCATGAAATCCAGCATAATTTGAAGCAGAACCAGGCATGTGAACATAATAATCTTTTGACTCATATAGTCCCATTTCAGTAAGTGTGGGTCCAAATTGAACATCAACAAGTTTTTCATCTCTTGTTGATGTTGTGATCCATCTAGTAACAGTGATAGCTTGACCCTTTGAATTTGTAATTTGTAATTGGACATTTGATTCAATAACCTTATATTTTTGTCCTTCGTACGTAACCTCCTCGCGGAGTACGGGTTTCATCGTCTTTCCATTTGTACCTCCAAGTAATTCTTCAATACCTAATGCGTATAAGATGGCATTTGTACAAGAGCTTTTACCTGTAGAATTTTTTGCCCTCAATATATTTAGGCCATCTGTGAAATTAGAAGAAGTCCCAAATAACCCATATGTAGTAAAAACATTTAATTTAAATGCATCAATTTTTAATTTAGCCATTTCGTTACCTCACTTTAAAAACTACCGAAATTATTTTATCCGTAAGCTTAGTCCCAATCTTCCCCAATAATTCTCTTTCTTCTAATAGAATATCCTTATTTTCTATAATTGATTTAGCAAAATCAATTCCTTTTTCAAGAAGAGAAAACTTTCCGGTATTTGGATTGAACGATATAAACTTATCAGCAATGGCAAACTGTAATGCTCTGTTAACCGTTGGATCCATACTTACAAAAGGAATATTACTCAATGGATCTTGAATGAGCAATAATATAACCTGATCCCGATCTTTAGATTTAAAAGCCCAATTAAGTAACTGTAATTTGAAAAGATTTGCACTATTATTTCTTGATGATAAATACAAAATCAATATTATTTGTGCAATTTTAGTTATTGGTCTATAGCCTGCGGCCACAGAAACCTTTCGTCGGGTAAAAGTAATTTTTTTAGCTAGCTCATAAGGTAAATCCATATTAGATACCTCCAAAATCTAAAGGGCATCTAACAAGCCAATCAGCTTCTGCCTCTTTTGATAAGTCTTCAGTTAAACTGAATGAGAATAGTTTATGAAAGTTTTCAGATTCTAGAGCCACTTTATATTTTGTTTGCGTTTCTTTTATAAATGCTTTTGGATCTAATTCGGTTAAGATTAGTTCTTGCTCTATATGTTCCTCTATACTATTTTTTATTCTCAATAACTTTTCCAGTAAAACAGGCTGATTTCCCTTAAGTTCATCTAGTATTTTTTGTCCCTTAATAAAATTCCGAACAATGAGATCAACGTATTTATTAGTTATCTCTTCTTGTCGAGGGTGGCCTTCAAAGAGTTTAGAAATTTTACCGAATAGTCTCTGGATCGCAAAGCTTTGGCATTTTTTCCAATCAATTATTTCGATTTCAGTTGGAATATCAATCTTTATATCGATCTTTTGTTCTAATATCATTTTTGCATAAAGAATTTCCTGCATATAGAATCCTTCATCTTTAGCAAGAACATCAAAATCGTCATTAAGCACATCCTTCATATCTAGAAGTTCCCTGAATTCTGAAGCCTTTATTTGACAATGTGCAACTATTTCTTTGTTAGTAATCAAAGGTGTCAGAAACACCCATTTTCGAATTTTCACATCCCCCAAATAACGGAGTAATTCCTTTTTGTTTTTTCGTAATTTCCCTAAATCTTTCGTTACTTTATCTCGTTGTGCCTCATACAATCGTTGTGTATCATATTCCTCATCAGGACAATAGCATTGAAAAACTAATCCTGTACGAGTGAAACCTTCAATTCCTAGATCTCCTTTTGTATGAGCAGGCATTTCTTGATAACCTTCAGAATCATACCTTTTCTTCAACAACAGTTGGCAAAATTCTTCCCAACTATCACCATCGTATTCTCCAAAACGAGTCTTGATCATTAAATTCACCTCTGTAGACTTTAACAACTACAACGGACATCGTTCACTTAGAAATGCTATTTTACTTAATCATAGAATACTTAATAATGAATACTAAATTCGACAAAAAATGGGATTATCCTCTAATCTATGATATTTCTTCAATGAACAACAGAAAAAGCCGTATAATCCACTCGGCTTTTTCTTAATAGTTATCATTTTATCCAAAGTCACTTAATTTTCTAAACTATCTATAACAAACCGTCAACTTACTTCGATTATCTTCTCAATTATAAATAATCCTATCAACCAACTTCTTCAAGCTTTATCTAATATTCCAGTGTTGCCGCTAAACTCTACATCATTTTAATTATTTCTTCCTCTGGTATAAGCGCTACCTGCCCAAGCTTTAATTTTGATTTTCCATAAGTTATGTATCTAAGATGAATATCGCTTATAGGTAAACGTCTCACGGTAAACTTTTGACCAGCCTTTGTGTCCTTGCCATCAGGCTTAATATTGTAAGGAGTAGATATTTTATTTTCTATCAACCAAATTGCAATCTGCCCCATATTTTCACTGTTTAAATACTTCTCAACGACAGCTTGGTAGATGGGACGCTTTGTTTCATCCAGCAATACTCCTCTTGTAAGGGAATGGCGGCTTGTCATTCGTCCATATGCCTTTCCTAGCTCCAGCTTCTTTTCCCTGTTTCAATCTCTGTTTTATCGCCTTTTACCCCAACCGTGCGAAAATGGACATAAAGCCAAATAATCATTCCATCTATTCTGTTGATTTTTTCCACAAATCCCAATTGTCCACGCTTCATATAGAGGAAAAAAGAAACCCCAAACGAGTAGTTGGTTACTCGTTTGGGGGCACTACATTATTTTCTATTCAACTCTTTTAGCTCCTTTGGCAATAGGATCAAATCCTACTGGCCACACTGTTTGGTCATTAAACTTTGCATTATCGAAACTACTATCTTCGATTCGTTCGCATAGCATTTTCGCACCAACTAAATTAGCATCAGTAAATCTTGCTGCAAAAACATCAGCACGGGTAAAGTCTGCATTTTGTAGATTAGCTCCCGTAAAATTTGCACTTATTGGTTTGCTGTCTTGAAAATTTACAAATGCTAAATTTGCATGTTGAAACGATACATTCATCAGCGCGGTTTTGGACATATTTGCAGAATTCAAATCAGCACCATCTAGCTCGGCTGAGCGCAAATTTGCTTCGATAAAGCTCGCTCCTTTTAGATTAGCTTTAGATAGTAAAGCTCTGTGTAAATTCAGACCATCAAGAACTACGTTTTCAAGCGTTTCTGCTTCGACAAAAACTGGGTCTACCTCAGAAGCATTGCTCTTTATTACGATCATTCAATTTCACCTCGCTATTTATTTCCCCAGTCCGTAGGATCAATTTTTACTTTTATCCAATCAATAGCTTGATTTATTCTTCCTCCTGACCATTGGACCTGATCTATCTCTTTACCAACTATCCTACTTGCAATATATCTGTGATTTCCGTCTACTACTATTCCATTACTTACCTTAATCGCTGGTGGGACTTCACCATTTAGTAGACGCTGTACATACCTTTGAATAGCAGGTAAAGAAACTGCCCCCTGTTGAGTTTTTAATGGAGCATCCTTCATAACATTTTTAATCAATTGTTCTGAAACTTCAATACCCTCTTGTTTACCCCCAGCTGCAAAAAGACTCAAAAATAGCAATCCAACATTCTTACTACCTTTAACGGCTAAGTTCTTTGTCATCGCTCTGAGTGTGCCTGCAGCTCCAGCGATATAAGTAGTTGGATCTTCAAATCCCTCTAATTCCCTAGTGCTTCCCCTAAACAGTTCATGTAATCCTGCCCTGTTGGGGATCGCATCAATACCTTTTGTGTAGTACAGATCGTCATAGTATTCATAATCAATCTGTTGAGTACCGTGTATTCTCCTAACTCCAGCATTATCATAATAGTAATAGGTGCCAGTCGCCCCATCACCAGCAATCACTTGAACATGCCCACTCGGATCCACAAACCTCAACGGATTATTACTCACATACGTATACCTGTTAAGCGACAGCGGATTATCCACCGCACCCTTATACGTATCCTCCGATATAAACCGCCCTACCTTCGGATCATAATACCGTGCCCGCAGATAGTAGAACCCTGTCTTCTCGTCATACGGCTCGCCGCTGTACTGATACGGGTTGGACATCCCCTCCGTTTTCGAGATGACGTTGCCCCAGGTGTCGTATTCATAGCTGTTCAGCTCTTGGCCATTGCCGTCCGAGATCGCGACGACATCGCCGTGGCTATTGTAGTGGTAGTATCCGCTCTTGCCAGTGGTCATGTCTTTGCGGAGCACGAGTTCATTGCCCCAGATGTTTCGGGCCTTGGAGGCATTGGCAGCATCGAGCTCCTCGATGACTTTGCCACTCAAGTAGACATACTTGGTTTGGATGCCATTCTCGGTTTTGCTCGCACGAAGGCCGTCTCCATAATAGGTATACGTCGAGGTGTCGCCTGTTGTTTCATTTACCACGCTGCGCAGACGGTTTCGCTCGTCAAAGGTATACGTGGCGCTTCCTGTCTCTGTCGGCAGGGTGCCGGCGAATGCCGAGCGGTTTCCACGTCCGTCATAGGAGTAATCATTCGTCGTTCCTGGAATGACTTCCTTGGTCAGGCGATCAATTTTATCGTAGGTATATTGATGTGTTTTCCCATTGCGCTGGATGGAAACGACATTGCCAAACGAGTATTGATTGGACTCAGACCAAATTGGCGCTTGATTTTTTTCATGGGTGACTGTCGCTACTTGCCCAAATGAATCGGCTTTTCGCTTGTTGATGCGGCCGTTCGGGTACTTTGCCTGATAGCTGTCGCCCGTAGTGTCTACCTGGTAGCTGTATTCGATTTTGCCCGTCACAGCACTGTTGACTTCTTTTAAACGTCCAGCAGTATCATACAAATAGGTCACGACAGCATTGTCCGGGTACGTCAAGGAATCCATGAGGTCATCCCGGTCTGTGTATCCCATCTGGTACACTCGTCCAAAGGCAGTCTGAGTCTTGAGCCGCAGAAACGGGTCATAGGTGTACGATACTTCACGATAGTTGCTCATGCCTGTACCCAAATCTGTTCCGTTGCTGTTCGTTTCTTTTTGAATCAGGGAGGTGTTCGGGACGTATTCTTTTGTCTCCAGATTCATGATTTTTCCAGCAGCATTTGTGGAGGTCAGGCTGGATAGCTCGTTAAACGGCGTGTAGGCATAGAGGTGACGAATGCCTGCTTTGTCTGTGAAAGTATGCGGTGTACCATTTCGGTTGTAGCGGTACGACTCGGTCGCTCCCGACGGAACATCCTTTTCACTGATCTTCCAGGAGAGAACATTGTAGTGATTGCGGGTCGTCAATAGCTGATTTTCCGTTACCGTTACCAGATTGCCGAGTGTATCATACTCGTACTGGTACTTGTTTTGCTCGGCATCGAGCAGGTAGACGAGCTTGCCGTCGTTGTTCGAGCGGTATTCCCATACGCGGCTTTTGCCTGTCTGATCTTTTTCTGTCTTGCCGATTACTTGCTCAAAATCGTTGCGAGCGAGCTGTGTCGTTCTGCTCTGGCTGCCATCGCCTGTCCGCATTCCTTCTTTTTCCAGTTGTCCGTGGCGGTCGTAGTATTGCGTGGTTTGCAGTCCGTTCGGTTCAATGCTTACGCCAGTCCGAGCAGGGACGTAGTTTACCCCATCGTTTTGCGTATTGGCTGCCAGGAACACCGTGGTGCCGATCGGATCGGTTTTTTTCCACACACTTCCATCTGCATTATAGACGTAGCTGGTCGCCCGTTCGTTTAAGGCATACGGTGCGCTGGACAACAGATGGTTTCCATCCAGCGAATACGTATTGTACAGAAGCGGACGAACGGTACCGTCTTTTCCGATCTGGCCCTTGTACTCAACTTCACCGTATGGCGTAAAATGAGAAAATTGCTTCGTGCCATCTGGCAGCGTCATCGTTACTTTTCTCGTTGTATCATCGTAGTCATACGCCGTTGTTCTGGTCTGATCTCGGTTGGTCACGAGCTCCTTTGTCCGTCGTCCGAGCAGGTCGTATTGGTACTGGACGTAGATTTCATCCGGGTACATGCGGTATAGCAAACGACCCATTCCATCGTAGTGGAAGTAGTGATACAGCTGCTCATTTACTCCCGTCGAGGTCTCCACCTGCATGGTTATTTCTCGCGGATATAAAGAAAAATCGTCATAGGATTCGATGCTCTGTGTAATTGTTTTGGCATCTGGACCAGTGCTCGTTTCTGTAATTGTTTTGAGCAGCTTGTTTTGATAGCTGTAGGTTCGGTTCACTTGCTCCTGTCTGGTAGCCGTGCCATCTGGATAGGAATCCACGATCTTTTCTGTCGCCACCAGCCTGTTGCTTCCGTACGTGTACGTCTCTTCATGATAATGATTCGGATTGCTGGCCGCTGTTTTCTTCACCTTGGATGGCACACGCAGCGACGTGAGACTGTCTGGAGATACGTATTCGGTTGTGGTCTGATTTCCTTTTGGATCGATTGCCTTGGTTACATCTCCGTATATGTTGTAGACGTACTCCACGATTTGCGCATAACGGCCCAATCTGGCTTTGACCTTGGACAAACGGCTATCTGTCGGAGCGAGCAAGTATTGATATACGTCCGAATCCACAGTCATGGAGCTTGGACGTCCCATAAAGGAGTACACATGTGTCGGCTGTGTCTCTCGCTGGTTGTACATATAGCTTGTATAGGAGGCAGGAGCATAACGATACGTTTTCCCGTCTTCTGTCAGGGTAAGCGCACCCTGAATCGTATCTGAATCAGCACCGTTTCCGACAAAGGTCTTCACCGATTGCAGCAAAAAGTTGCGATCCGGGTTGACGATAAACGTCTTCTCTACACTCGGCAAACCGTCCTGAACGCTTCTCGTAACGACCCTGGAGCCATCTCGGTTGATCGGCTGATTGGCAAAGCGCACAGAGGCTGATTTCGGTGATTTCCAAACTTCTTTATTGGTCTGCGGGTAATACTTGGTGTACGAGTACCACCCTGTCGTTGCTTGATCCGGATGCGGTGTCTTGGCAAAACGGAAATTGACCGCGGTCACCGGATGATAGCTCATGTACGTCAATGCTTCTTTATCCAAATAGAGACGCACCAGCCCTTGATTCAAAAATCCAGGGACATCTGGCTGATACATGCTGTACGTATAGCTCATAGACAAGCCTTCCACAGGATAGTCGACCTGCTTCAAAAGCTTGTAGTTCACTTTTCCCTTCTTTGTTTTATCTACATTTGTATATTCCGTCGACTCCAGCCCGTTGTCATCGAAATTGATTAGTTTGTTCGGAGCAGCAAAGGAATAGGTCGGCTGCAGGTTGTACTCACTCACTCCGTAAACAGATGGACTGTGATACGCATACTCGGCAATGATTTTGCTATCTGTTCCCGTCACGCTGTATTCTCTTACCTGATCCTTGTTTGTACTTACATTCCACTCATAGACAAGATGCTTCAGCAACGTTTTTTGGGAGCTGTCCTGATAGACTTTCACTACGGTGCTTCCCGTGCTTCTATCGATCGTAATCAGACGCCCGACGCTGTCAGTAATTTCTGTCGGCCATCTCGTGTCTTCACTAATTCTGTAGCTGATCGAGTCCCCGTACGCATTCGTCTTTTTCACCAAATACGTATTATACAAATCGTCTTTATAATAGTGGGACTCTTCGCCAAAATCGTAAGTGATACCGTTCTTCTCCAATGTCACCACATGATTGGACCCGAATTCCCCGTACCCCTTTTTGTACTTGCTCATCGAAATGCCCTGGTACGGTGTATTCACCCAGTCCCCTACCGTAGAGGAAGACTCCAGCACCGTTCCGTCATCTAGGGTGAAGACATATCGTTTGCCCTCGCCTTCGTACGCACAATTGTATTTGGAGGTGTCATCATAATATCTGCACCACGCATTTGATTTGTAGATTTCTTCAAACCGGGGCAAATTGAGCTTCCAGCCAATCGGCATGAAATTCTTCTCTTTATACCTGGAGGGGATATTTATATTTTTACCACTGTTTGAATAGTAAAACTCCTCAGTCAGTGCTTCCAAGGAAGAGTAGCTGCGCTCAAGGGTAAAATCCAGCCCGTGCTTCCCTTCCAGCTGAATATCAAGCTCTCTCACATTGGCTGTCCGATACAACTCATCCACTGGGTTGTCCGTATTCGAGCGTTTGTACTGGTACGTCAAGCCCTCTGGGTCATACATGGCGTCCGGTATACTTGCAAGTGCTGAGGTGCTTGACGGCTTTTCAGACTGCTTCGACGGAAGCGGCTTCGCTGTTGATGCAGAAAAAAACGCTCCGAGCTGCGGCAGAATGTTCTTCAGCTGCTCCTTCTTTGCTAGCGGCATTGCCTGGATACGCTTCGTGATGTCATCGTCATTCCACTTGTATTTCTCTACCTGTTCGTTATGGGACAAAAAGCGATCCACAGAAGGATAAAAATACGCCGCGAATTGAATCAATGCGGGATCAGAGGTCTGGTATAGCTTCCATACCTGTTCAGGCAGCAGCGTATCCCAATCCAGCTGCTTGATTTGCTCTTTCGTATACGTCGTTTTTTCGTCAGGCTGGATGTTCCCTTGCTTGTCCTTTGCTTGCAGTGCAGTTTGGTAGGCAGAAATCCAGTCTTTTGTCGTTCCAATCTTGGTTTGGTCTGTGACTGGCTTTTCTGACAGGCTACTGCCAGCTTCTGCATAAACGGTCGTGGGCAGTAAAAGCGAGCCGATCAACAGCATGTTTATCGTTTTCTGAGTCCAACGTGTAAATCGCATCGATTTCCCTCCTTATTTTTATTGATGAACCTGTTTTTTGATGAGATTTCCGTTTCCATCGTAGGTGAATTCCGTCAAAATCGTGCCGTTTTGCTTGATTTGCACAAGCTGTCCTTTGGCGTTGTACACGTACTCCACTCCGAGATAACGGGCGCTTAGCCGGGCATGGACAGAGTTGTTGCTGCCGCCAGCCAGAACGACGTAGTAATCCTGACCTTTTTCCAGGGGCAGGGTGACTTTGGAAAAGGGCGGCTGACCTCCGTCATCGTTTGCAGCGAGCAAATGCGTCTGTGCATAGTCCTCATACACACCGAGCCATGTATTGCTTGTTCCCTCTGCTGAATTTCCCCCATAGTAGCTCGTGAAAATATCAAAGCTTCCGGTAGCTGGCGCGGTCAGCTTCACGATCTTTTTGACTCCGGCAGCAAGATTGATGTCTTGTGGCGTCGTTACATACAAGCTTTCTGTGTCTGTAAAAGAAATGGCGAACGGATTGGTCACCAGATCAGCGACGACACCTGCCACTTTGGCTTTTGGAATCGTGATCGTTACGTTTTGGACACTATGCTTGCTCTCATGAGACAGTGCTTTGCCTCCAAACTGGACCGTAAGCTGCTGGCTGCTCGTACGCGTCACACTTGGCTGTAGTCCTGCCGGTAAATTGTTTACCGTAACACTCGCGGCAACATCCGTTGCAAACGTACCCGCAGCGAGGGTGATCACCTGCTTGTCGGTAATCGTCCCATCGTTTGCTGTCGATTCACGAATCGTAGAAGAAGCGACTGTTGCCTTTGTATCCAAAGCGGCGGTCAGTCTCGCATGCACGCCTTTTGTCTTGTCAGCTGAGGTGAGGTAGACGTAATACGATACGCCAGCCGTCAGATCTACTTTCATCTCGGAGAAAAGGGAGCCTTCTGTCGCATCGTCATTAAATTCGAGCAGTGTTGACAGCTGCTCGTCCGAAAACAGAAACAGCGCGGTATCCGTAGTTGCGCCAAATCCCCCGTAAGGACCTGTATAAAAGCGATAGGTCCCGGTCACAGGAGCTGTAAATTTGTACGCAGGCGCTTCACCTAGCGGCAGGCTGACATCAATGGGCGAAGCGGCGTTCAACGTATTCGTCACCTTGCCAAGCCGCAGCCAGTAAGTGTCTGTCGTACTGAAATGCTTGTTAAAGCTGAACACGGTCATGTAATAGGTCGTATTTGGCTTGACCTGAAAGCTGACCGTTTCTTCTCCCCCTAATTGTTCCGTTGCACTGATATCAACTACCGTGCTCGGGCCCTCTGTCACCAGAAGGTCGTAATCCTTGGTTTTCGGAACTGTCAATGTCACCGTCAGCGATCCGGTTAACGCCCCTGAGTCAAAGCGATATACATCCTTGTCTGTGCTTGTAGAAAGCTTGGATTCGTAATAATTCCCGCTCGTAATCGGGTAGCTGGTTGCAAAGTCATCATTTGGTTCAAACGGATCGATAGCAGGATCAATGGCGAGCAAGGTCGCGTTTTGGCTTGCTTTTCCTTTTGCTTGCTGATTTGACTCAGCTAATTTTGGACCAAGCTCAGGAAGCAGCTCCGCCCAATAGCCTGCCACTGCTCGATCATACTCAGCTTGCAAATTCCTGATTTGCTCTTTTTGTGCCAGTAGCTGTTCATCTGTCGTAGGCTGCTGCTTGTGCAAGTCTTTGGCCCGCTCAAAATACGCGGATGCTTGCTGCAAGATCTGATTCGCCAGCTTCTCGTTTCCTTTTCGGATAGCAACAGCCTGGAAAAACTCCAGCGTCTGATGCAGCCCCAAAATCTCCTGGTCCATCTGGAAAATTTCCTCTATGGGGTCCTGAGCCGCTGTCGTCATTCCCTCAGGAACCGAGAAGACAGCCAGAATCAGCAGGATCAACACCAAGACGGAGATTCTTTCTCTCATGTACTCTTCACCACTTTCTTTTCTGTTTTTTGCTCACGTATTTCATCATGCGTCTAGTGCTCGTCACTCTCTTTTTCCATTCCTCCTTTTTCATTGCATCGATTAAATGGACAATCGCGCTTGCTTCCAAACGCACATCCATTCCCACAAACAGAACGAGTGTTCCTATTCGGTTGTACGAACATAATAATGTACAAGATTCTTGTTAGTCAATCAAAAAAATAAAAATTTCATACAATCTTTTCTTTTTCTCTCTCTTCTAGTACAATATAGTTGTACATCCTCTATGGAAGGACTGGCTCGCTCATGCTATCCCAGCGCTTGCGCATAGCCCGTAAGGCAAAAGGTCTGACCCAGGAAGAGTTGGCAGAGCATGTCTGCACAACAAAAGGGACGATCAGCAACTACGAAAACAATCACAGCACGCCGCCTAACGATATGCTGCGGCAGTTGGCAGATATACTTGAGGTCACGACGGATTGGCTGCTCGGTCGAACAAACGATGTAACAGCAAACACCGCTGCAACAGCTTCCCTGGCCAAGGAACAGCGCTCTTTGGACGATCTTTTGCAGGAGAAAATCGACGACCCCGATGACTATTATTTTTTGGATGGTTATCTGGAGGCATCTGAAGATGAGAAAAAAGAGATTCGTCGCTACTGGTACGACTTGAAAAAGCAGCTGAAGATACGTCAGGTACGAGAAACAAGGCCGCCTTCCTTGTTCGACATAACGGAAGATTTGAAAAAAAAATAACCCCATAGTGGGGTTTTCTTTCACGGCCAAAACAGAACGTACGTTCCATTTTTATCGATATGGGAGGCGGAACACTGGATGTTTCTACCTTTTCTTCAAGAAATCTGCGAGCCGCAGACCTGGATGGAGAGCCGGGTGTACATGCTTCTACGACACTTGAGCATGGAGGAGCCCGAGCAAATCGATCTGCATCGTTTATGCGAGACATACGGTATCGAAATTATTGAAATTAACGGCCGCAGCAGAGCTCATGAGCATCCTACGCTGAAAAACCACTACATCATTGCTGTCGATGAGCGATTAGAGCCTGCTTACCAAAGAGTCAAAATCGCACACGAGCTGGGGCATTTACTTTTGCATGAGGGCGTCCAGCCTCAAAGCACTACGTGGATGATTGATTGGCAGGAATCGCAAGCAAACCACTTTGCCGAGCATTTGCTGCTGCCCTTTTTCATGATCAGTCCACTCTTGGCAGATTGCTCCCGTTTCGATGCTCCTGCCTTATTGGCACAGAGATTTCGCGTCCCGCTCTCGATGGCAAGCAGACGATTCGATCGTGTTCTTGCCCGCTTGCACGCGAGAGGCGTACCTGTTTTTTGGTGAGTCAAAATACCAATTCCATCCCCTTTTAAAAAGGAGGCAATAGACCAAAATGAAGCATATCTTCGTCGCAGGAGATGCCTTTAGCACTCATTTTTTTGATCTGGCAATCGGAAATGACGAAGAGCTTTCTCTTTATCCTTCTATTCAGGTCGCCAGCTATCACGTAGCTAATTTTGCGCTCATTATGCGCGACTCGGGGCTCAGTGGACTCGGCATAGCTCCAGGTAATGCCTTGCTGATCTCCAATTTTTCGATGGAGCCGATTAAAGACAGACCGGTTCTTGTCAGACAGGAGGGACAATTTATCGTTCGGATCGCGACTGATATCAATCCGGTAGAGTGTGTGTTTACTACCACCAACGAGGGCGATGAGCCTCTCATCCTCCCTTCTGAAAACATTCGGATCACAGGCGTTGTCAGCGGAATCATTTCCCAGCCGCACCCATGATCTCGCTCCTTATCCAATCCTTCAACGCTGCAGCTGTTTGCTGCCATTGCTCTTGCGGAGTGATGGCAGCCGGCTGATCTCCGTCCTGCTTCCCGTAGCTGCCAAATTGAGAGTGATTGCCTCCTTCAATGGACATATACTTCGTTTTATCCGGTAAATATGTTTTTCCCAGCTCAAATTTTTCCTGATTCACAATCCCATCGCGCGATCCCAGAAGTGATAAGACAGGAATTCCTGCCTCTTTTAATCTTCCTTGTTTGTCCGGATAAGCTCCGAGTAAATAAACACCGCGAATCCGATCCGTATGTGCGGGGGCATAGCGAGCAGCCATGGCTCCGCCGAGAGAGTGCCCACCGATGACAAACGTCTGGTTCGGATAGGCTTTTAACACTTGATTGGCCCGTTCCATATCGCTCACAGCCAAATTTAATGGCATTTTTGCAATGAATACCCGATACCCTGAGCCAGCAAGCGATCTGGCAAGTGGAGCGTAGCTTTCCGGTTTAATCAGGGCGCCAGGATAAAAAATAATACCAGGATCATGCGATTCTCCGCCTTCAAAAGCAATCCAGTCACCAGTATTCATGACCGTGATCCCTTCTCCTCCCTGCATTGCGACAGCAGCTGCCTGATCAGGCTCATACGGGCGTAAATACCATATCGCTGTACAGGCAGCAAGCAATACCGCCAATACGATAATCTGAAACCAACGTTTTCGATATCGACTCATCCGTTTATCACCATCCGTTCCCAGCTATCTGCTTCTTATTATGTCTCCTTTTTCCGTTGCATGTGCGTGTTTGTATGAAAAGATTCATTTCACACCAGCTTCGTAACTGTTCAAAATAAAAGAGCGAAACGCGATATAAAATGTACCCTATAGAGTAGACACGTTAAAAAAGTCTACCTATAGGGTACTTTTTTGTATACTTGAGAAAAA
>NZ_JAWRXI010000084.1:0-358 GCF_046535075.1 Brevibacillus sp. SIMBA_040 | reverse complement strand
GGAAGGAGTTGAAGACCCCTCACACCAGAATACCACCCGGTGTTCGAGTAACCATGTCGTGGCGATTAGAACCTCATATGGCTCTTACTTGGCACTTTCGACCATAAATTCCCCCCCATTACTATCTACAGATACCACAGCAAACAAACTGGGTTTGAATCGGGTAAATCACGTGTCTTTCTCTACATGGAAAGATGAACCTTTCGTTGATGATGTCTTTAATGCAGTCTTGAGCCGGTTTAAAGAAGTGCCTGCAGAGGTAAAAGAACTAGCCTGGGAAGCTCTGGAGGAGGCCTTCATCGAGTCTGCGCAGACCGGAGACATGCAAGAACCCTGGGAGTTGCTCCGGGCCTTATAC
>NZ_JAWRXI010000083.1:0-358 GCF_046535075.1 Brevibacillus sp. SIMBA_040 | reverse complement strand
CCCGTTTGTAAAAACAAAGGGTTAAATCACTAAAATCATTAATATTATGACATATAGTAATACTATAATTCAATTAACTGTTACAATTTAATCTCCTAATTTGTATCAGCTAATCTAGCAATCCTGCTGCTATTAGCAACACAGAACCATCTGTTAATTCTGATTATCCAGATTGAAGTTGGGGAGTTTTAGGTAACACTCACCCTAAAGCACTCACAGATAAAAACCTGCAAATCCTTTAGTGTTGTTACCTTGAGATATGACCCGTCAATCAGCAGTATCGTCATCAGGAGGTCATCACTGCACCAAGCTGACCCTGTTATGATTGCGATTGATAGCACCGCCTAGATACGCTCAT
>NZ_JAWRXI010000037.1:0-16270 GCF_046535075.1 Brevibacillus sp. SIMBA_040 | reverse complement strand
TTGCATGTATTAGGCACGCCGCCAGCGTTCGTCCTGAGCCAGGATCAAACTCTCCAATAAAGTTTGTTACTGGTTCAGAGCTGGCAAATCATTTAATGATAGACTCATTAACGCTTTCGCTGTTCAGTTTTCAAAGAGCATTTTTTGTCGAACGTTTTACATCTTATCACGTTCGTTATGTGCGAGTCAAGAAGTTTTTTCAGTGAATCTTGTTTTCTTTTCTCGTATTTTGTCGTCGCTTGTTGGCGACAAGGAATAATCTATCACATCCAAAAACGAAATACAATACCTTTTTAATAGTTTTTTTAAAAAAAGTAGATTCCCTGAAAAAAAGAGCCCCCGATTAAAGGAGCTCTAGTCATCGTAATTACTGCGCTGTATAGCCTCCATCAATGACAACACCTTGGCCAGTTATGCCTTGTGCCTTTTTACTGGCTAAAAACGCTGCATAGTCCGCTACTTCTTGTACATTCAATAACCGCTTTTGCGGCACCAGAGGATAAATCACTTCCTCCATGACCTTCTCCAAAGGCACATTTCTCGTCTTGGCCAAATCCGACAGCTGATTTTGAACCAGAGGGGTATCCACATATCCTGGGCAAATCGCATTGACCGTGATACCGTGTGCCGCTCCCTCCAATGCAGCAACCTTGGTCAGACCGATCACCCCGTGCTTGGCACTATTGTAGGCAGCCTTGCCAGCAAAGCCAATCAAACCATTGATGGATGCCATATTGAGTACACGTCCAAATCCTTGCTTCTTCATAATCGGGAATGCATGCTTAATTGCTACAAAAGGAGCTGTGAGCATGATACTGATCATTTTTTCAAACTTTGCCGTAGGAAAATCCTCGATAGGCGAGACAAACTGAAGCCCGGCATTGTTCACCAAAATATCGAGCCTTCCAAAAATCTTTACTACTTGTTCCAGACTCTCCTTGACCTGCTCCTCGTTGGTTACATCACAGGCAAAGCTGACAGCCTCATGCCCCTCATTTTGCAAACGCAAGGCTGCAGCATCAGCAGCTTCTCTGTTGAGGTCCACTATCATGACTTTGGCGCCCTCTTCCGCAAAGGTCCGTGCGATCTCCAGCCCGATTCCGCTTGCTGCTCCGGTTATGAGCGCCACTTGCTGCTCCAGTAATTTCTTCATTTTCCGATCTCCTCTCCTGCTGTCCTCTATCTATAAGCACTGCTGCGTCTCATTACACAAAAATGGATACTGCAAAAGCCAAAATGAACACCGCCAATGTTTTGACCACCGTAATGGCAAAAATGTCCTTGTACGATTGGCGATGTGTCAAACCAGTGATGGCAAGCAGCGTGATAACAGCTCCGTTATGCGGGAGTGTATCCATTCCGCCAGAGGCCATCGATGCAATCCGATGCAAAAGCTCAGGACTGATTCCCACAGCATTCGCCATTTCGAGATATTGCTTGCCCATTACCTCCAGCGCGATGGACAATCCACCAGAAGCCGAGCCTGTCACCCCAGCCAAAACGTTAACCGCAACGGCCTCAGAAACAAGCGGATGATCACTTGCACCTAAAATCCATCCTTGGATCACTTTAAATCCAGGCAGCGTTTTGACAACGTTTCCAAAACCAACCTCAGAAGCAGTATTAAAAATCGCAAGCAATGCCCCCATCGCTGCTGCTGTCAATCCGCTTGCCAGCTTTGTTTGAACCTGGCGAACATTAATCAAAATCGAAGCTATGATCCCCAAGCTCAATGCAATGATCAAAGCCCAGGAAGAAACGACATTTTTCACTTTTTCAATCTTAAACGACTCTTTTAGCATCGATGGATCATACCAAGCTTCTACGGTCCAAATCCCCCGGCTAAACATATAGTTCCCGATCAACACGATCGCTAATGGAAAAATCGCGAGCCAAATGTTCATATAGGATTGTTGTTGTACCAGCTCCGGCTCGTTGGTGTGTCCCTCGCCGTAGCCTTCGCCAGCAGCTGCTGCCTGCTTGCGTCTGCGTTCCAGCCACAGCATTCCACCAGCAAAAACCATGATCGCACCTATAATACCCACCACAGGAGCAGCATAAGCATCAGTACCGAAATACGTAGTCGGAATAATATTTTGAATTTGCGGTGTGCCCGGTAGAGCATCCATCGTAAACGTAAACGCACCGAGCGCAATCGTCCCTGGAATCAAACGCTTCGGAATGTTCGCTTCACGGAAAATAGCAGAGGCGAACGGATAAACAGCAAACGCTACAACGAACAAAGAAACACCGCCATAGGTCAATATGGCACAGGCGAGGACGACAGCCAGAATGGCACGATTCGATCCAAGCGCCCTTACGATCGAGTGAGCAATCGAGGAAGCTGCTCCACTCAGCTCCATGACTTTTCCGAAAATCGCACCCAGTAAGAAGATAGGGAAGAATGATTTCACGTAATTGGCTGCGTTGGTCATGAATGTTTCTGTATAGCTGGGCAGCAGGGCTAAACCTGACAAAACAACGGCCAACAATGTAAAAATAGGAGCAAAAACGATTACAGGATAGCCTCGGTACGCAAAGAACATCAAAAGCCCGAGCGAAAGAACAATGGATAATACTTCAATGATCATAGGATTCTCCTTTCAATTTGCCCTCCGTCATCGCGGAAAGAAATCGCTTTCATATCCAGTTAATAGCATGTTCCGTGCCAGAGCATTATGGATCAGGAGAATGCCCCTACTGCATAGGTTTGGCAAAGGACCTCCTCTTTTGACTCCCTTGCCTCTTGTCTAAAATTCCAAAAACCCGGAATATTGAGTCCGTTTTTATGGAATCTATTAAAATGGCTGGAAATAAACAGCTTTCCTTCAACAACTAAGCGTGTTCGCCCACCAACCGAGCAGCCAACTATCCCATTCCAGAAGTGTGGAACCTATAAAAAAATCCGAATTTTGGCCGCTCGCCAAATCTCCGGATTTTCGTTCATCCTTTATGATCCAACTGATATTTTTCCCACTTCTCATAAAAGCTCGATTTACTGATACGCAAAAGCTTCGCCGCCTCCTGCTTATTCCCGCCGGATTCGCGCATCGCCTGAAGAATCGCTTCCCTTTCCGTATTCTCCAGCATCTCTTTCAATGGAAGAACAGGTATGTACTCTTTGGACGCGTGATCCTCTTCCGCGGCAGGCAGCCAAATGTGCTCCTTTTTCAAAGCATCGCCTTCAACTAAATGCAATGCCCGCTCAAGCACATTGCGCAGCTCACGCACATTCCCAGGCCATGAGTAGCTTTTCAGTACACCCCACACGTCGTCGTCAATCACCTTGATCACAACTCCTGTGGCTTCGACAAGCTGCTTGAGCAGGTTGGAAACCAGCTCTGGTAAATCCTCCAGTCGCTCACGTAATGGTGAGATCGACAGCGAGACGACATTCAAGCGATAGTACAAATCTGCCCGAAACTTGCCTTCCTTGATGCTTGCCAGCATGTCTTGATTGGTAGAAGCAATCACGCGCACGTCAATCGGCGTCGTGCGAACAGACCCGACACGCTCCACTTCCTTTTCCTGAAGAACCCGCAAGAGCTTGGCCTGCAAGGGCAGTGGCATATCTCCGATTTCATCCAGCAAGATCGTCCCGTGATTCGCCAATTCAAACTTTCCTTTTTTTCCGCGGCGAACAGCTCCGGTAAAAGCCCCTTCTTCGTACCCAAACAGCTCGGATTCCAGTAACGAATCAGGGATGGCCGCACAGTTCACCCGGATAAACGGCCCCATTTTCCGTTTACTTTCAGCATGAATGGCGTGGGCGAACAGCTCTTTGCCGGTTCCACTCTCCCCAGTAATCAGTACAGTCGAATCACTCCTGGCTACTTTTTGCGAAAAACGCTTTAGCTCCTGCAGCTTTTGACTGTACCCGACAATCTGGTCAAAATGATAGGTCGCTCCCATCCGGCGACGCAGTTCTTTTTTATAGTAGATCAATTCGTCCTTGAGCTGGTCGACCATAGCGGCAAGTGAAGTCAGCTCCTGAACGTCCTGGAACAAGACGGTTCCGAGCACAGCAATCACTTTTCCTTCATCCATAATTGGAATGCGGTGGGCAATCATATTCCGCCCCTTGATTTGCTGGATATCCGCAATTTCTGCTATGCCAGCCTTCCCTACTATGTGCATACGCGTGTTCTCTATCACTTCAGTCACCGGTTGGCCAATAACATTTTGTACATTCAAAAACTTTCGGTAGCTCCTGTTTAGAAGCAGGATTTTCCCTTCTGTATCCGTGACAATCATCGGCTCATGAGCGTTTTCAAAGACGACTTCTAGCAGCTTGCTTATTTGTTGAATATTAAAATCCACAACGGCTCCCTCTCTTTGAAAAACGATGTAATTGCCAGGCGATAAGCGCTTGCCTTTTGTATAGCTAATGGTAGATGATCTATGTGAAAAGTGATAGCGGTTACGGTTCACGAAATATTGCCACAACAAAAGCCGTATGATCTACTTAAAAAGAAAGGAGGATTGAAAATGCTGCAAAATGCAACGATTATCGTAACGGGTGCCGCCTCCGGCATTGGGGCACAAATCACTCGTGAGTGCCTGAAGGAAGGGGCCACTGTTATTGCGTGTGACATAGACATCGCTGGACTTGAAGCTATGCACAGCTCACTTCCCGACTCTCCTCTGTACATTCACCAAGTCGATGTTTCCAGCTACGATCAGGTTCAAGAGTTGTTTACCTTTATTCACACATCTGGTCTGCACCCTACTGGTCTTGTCAACAATGCAGGCATTTATTTGGGGAAAAGCTTGCTTTCCTATGAACTGCACGAAATTGACCGTGTGCTTGCGATCAATATAAAAGGCTATGTATACTTCTCCAAGCTGTTTGGCTCCCTGCTGCTTGAGCAAAAGCAATTCGGCTCCATTGTCAATATGGCTTCTGTCTCCGGACAGGAAGGCAGCTCCGATGCTGTTTATGGCTTGTCCAAAGCGGCGATTTTGGGACTGACCAAGAGTTGCGCCATGAATTTTTCTCCTTTTATTCGGGTGAACGCCGTCTGCCCTACCCTTGTAGACACCCCTATGATGGACCAAGTGCCTGCATGGAGAAAAACAGAGTACCAGGAGCATGGCCTCATCAAGGAACCCGTCACCCCGCGGGACGTCGCACATACCGTAACCTTTCTTTTGTCAGCAAAAGCCAAGCACTACACCGGAGCTACATTTGATCTGAACAATGGCTGCTATCTCAGATAGAATCGATGAGCTTTGCCAGCCTTTTGGGTGCCGTACGCAGGTAACCCTCCAGCAGATAGTCCTCGATTTCCTTCCAGTCCGTAATATCCTTCCCGCGGATAGAGGTCCAGCCATGCTGGCCGATATACGGTGTCTTGTAAAAGCGGTCCTGCTGGACAAGGGTCTCCTGTGTAAGCTTCAACGTTTTGAGGGAGAGAGAGGGGCCTTCTGGACCACCCTCTCCCAGCATGACGAACGGCTTGTCATTGACTCGAAACGATGTATGACCAAAGGCGTCCACTTGCTCGGTCACCTCAGGCAGACGCATTGCCAGCTTTCTGACGGCATCCACCAGCGCCAGCCCTTCCTTTGACGAAATTCGCTCATGTCCCATCCAGCCATTCCTCCTTTTCATCCTGCGAAAAACCTTATAATCCTATTTGTTCACTAGCTTGTGTGCTCTTTCCTTCTTTCATCCGATAAAGCGGCAGGATGAACAGCATACCGCCAATAAACAAGATAGCTGCCACTTCGTAGATCGTAACAAGCGACACGTGTTTTTTCAGTACCCCTGCCACACTCATCATGATGACCATCGAGCCTGTAAACAGCGGTGTCAGGATTCCGTTTACCCGTCCGAGGAACGTGCTTTCGGTATGCTTCATGAGCATCGTATTGATCCCAATCTGTATACAGGGCAGCAACAGTCCGGCAATGAACTGGGCAACGAGCGTCAGCCATAGATGTGTGGAGATTCCCAAGATGGCAAAAGCAAGGGCATTTCCAAACAACCCAGCCATCAGCAGCCTTTGGGGAGAAAATTTCTTGGCGACAGCCATAGTCGCGCCTCCCCCTAAAATCATTCCGACTCCTTGAACCATCAGGAGCCATTGCAAGCTTTCTTTTGGCAATTGCAAACGTTCTGTTACGAGAAAAATCCCAAGCGGCTGGATCAAACCGATTGCCAGACCTGCCGCCATGAAACAGAAGCCGATTAGCGTCAGTACCCGATTGGACAAGACATAGCGAACACCACTTGCCATTTCATCCAAAAGTCCTGTCGATTTACTTTCTGTTTCTTCCACTCGATCAGGTGGCAAAAATGCCAGAACCGCTGCCGCCAGCAAGAACGCAACGGCCGTAATGATCATCGACACTTCCATGCCCCATTGCTGGAATACAAACGTCCCCACGATTGGACCCAAGACCATAAAAATAGCGAATAACGTCTGATACGCCGACATCCCTGCTTGAATTTGATCTGCTGGCACATGTAGCTTGAACAGCTTCATACCAGACGGCTGAGAAAACTGCGACAAAATGGCAGATATCAGCGTAGCAAAAAAGACCGCTTTCCACGTTCCAAGCATAAACGTCGCCAAAACAGCGACAACCGATGTGGCACTGAGGATTTCACACCACACCATGGTTCGTTTTGGTCGCCAACGATCCGCAAACGTTCCTGCTAAAAAAGAGAAAAGAAAGATCGGGGCGTATTCCGCCACTGAAATCATGGAAACGGCAAACGCATCTCCACCCGTATGCTCCATCACATAAAGCAAAATAGCAAAATTGCGAACCCAAATCCCGATTTGTACCATTAATCCTGAAAGCAGGATCGCTCGCACGTAACGATTTTGAAAAACTCCAGACATAAAAAAACCTCCTCATCCTTTACTTCTGGACAGGAGGCATTACATATCAACACAAAGACAGAGACCCCAAATACACCATACACATTCGGGTACCAATCCATTTGCCAATATGCACATACTAACCCTATCCAGAAAAATGCATCGTCTTATCCGATTGCTTTTTTGGGAATAGGAATTAGTGTTTCATTGGCTTGATGGTCACCCTTCCGTGTTAGAATGTTCCAAGAATACCATAAAGCGAGGAGCCCGACAACAATAAATCTTTACTAGTTGTCCAATTTGTTCCTCTTTCTACGGCGTGGTATCGTGCTAACCAAATCGCAAGCATGATTTCAAAAAACAAAATGAGGGAGGGAGAAACTTTGGAGTATAGAGTACTAGTCGCAGACGACGAACATGCGATTGCGATTGCGATTGCGTACGCACTGAAGCGTGAAGGCTTTCAGGTAGAGACAGCCGCGGACGGTGAAGAGGCTTTGCAAAAAACAGATTCTTTTCACCCCCATGCCCTCGTTTTGGATGTCATGATGCCAAAGCTGACAGGATACGACGTTTGTCGCAAGCTGGAAAATCGCAAGGATATCGGGATTCTGCTTCTTACCGTAAAAAACGACATTGTCGATAAGCTTGTCGGTCTCGAATTGGGAGCCGATGACTATATGACCAAACCATTCGATTTGCGCGAGGTTGTTGCCAGAGTCAAGGCACTATGCCGGCGTCTGGAGAAAAACACTGCACCCGCTGAACAGGCAAATACAATCCAGCTGGGGGCACTGGCTCTGCATCTGGAGCAGCGAACCCTTGTGCTTCATGACACGCCAATCAGCTTGACGCCGAAGGAATTTGACTTGCTAGCACTGCTGCTTACTCATTTAAAGCGCGTGTATACAAGAGAAGAGCTTCTCGATCTTGTTTGGGGGATGGATTACGACGGAGGTACACGAACCGTTGATATTCATATCCAGCGCCTTCGCGCCAAGTTGGGTTCAGAGTATCAGCATTTGCTGCAAACCGTATACGGAATTGGCTACAAAGCGGTAGGAGATTTGTAATGCGGGTCAGCCTAAAATGGAAGTTTACCCTGTTTCTCGCAGGTCTGTTATTGTTCACGGTTGCTGTTTTGAGTACCCTGATGCTGCAAGGCGTGGCTCGTTATCAGCGTGAGCAGATGGAGGACTCACTCGCGCAAATGGTCAAAACAGCACAAACTCGCATCACCGGGCAGTACGTGACCGGTACGCGTATCCCGCCCCAAACCTTTATGAGTGTGGAGGGGCAAAAGCTTGCTATTGATGTGGGAGCTACCAGTGGGACCCGTGTTCTTTTGTATGGAATGGATGGGGCCGTTGTGGGAGACTCCCTGCCAATGGCGGAAAAAGCAGATGTTAGAGATGCCTTGGCGTTTGCCCTGCAAAATAAAATCGCGTATTTGACAGAGGGCGACACGCTGCACTATCTGGCCCCGCTCCAAGGTCCTGATGGTCAAATCGCCGTGATTCAATTCGACTCCTCCCTGGTCGCACAAAACAGCTTTTTTCAACAGCTTTTGCGTCTGTTTGTTTATACAGGCATCGGCGTGCTGCTCATCAGCTTTTTGTTTGGATTCTTCTACATGAACCGTCAGGCAATCGCCATCAGTCGACTTAAACAAGAAACCGATCGCATCCGAATGGGACAGTATTTGAGGTCCCCTGGTCTTTTGCGCAAAGATGAATTGGGCGATCTGAGCTCTGGGATTTTTGAAATGAGTGAAGCGATAAAGGCTAATATCCAGACCCAAAAACAATTCTTCGACAATATAAGCCATGAGTTCAAGACCCCGTTAACCGCTATCAAGGCAAACGCCGATCTTTTGCACATGTACGGAGACGACCCTTCCCTGGTTCGAGAATCGAGCGCAGCAATCGCCAGCGAATCATCTCGCCTGCATGAGCTGGTGGAGACTGCCCTCCAGCTATCTGCTCTGGAAAAGTACTCTTTGGAAAATCGGCCAGAGACGGTATGGATCGATCAATTGCTGGAAGAGTTATCTGTCCGGTTGAAAGCAAAGGCAGAAAAAGCAGGAATTACGCTCCACAAAAATCTGGTTCCCGCTACGATTTGGGCCGATAAGGACAGCCTGATTCACATCTTCCTCAACCTGATGGACAATGCGATCAAATACAACAAGCCACACGGAGAGGTCATCATCTCGAATCGAATCGTCGCAGCCCACATCGAAATCCTAATCCAGGATACAGGAATCGGCATCCCAGCGGATGAGCGAGCGCGTATATTCGAGCCTTTTTACACCGTTCATCCTGACAGAGCCAGACAGACAGGTGGAACAGGTCTGGGCTTGGCACTGGTTCAGCAATTTGTCGAAAAACAACAAGGCACGATCAGAGTCGAGGATGGACCGAACGGACAAGGCTCTACTTTTATCGTGACTTTTCGTGAATACACTCCGAAATCATCGAATGATTGTTTACAAGTTTGAAACATCCAGAAATCTTGTCGAAATGATGAGGCTGTAGGATAGGACTCAAGCACGAAGGCAAACAGAAAGGAGGCAATCGCTCACATGCAAGCACAGCGACCGTTTCTCAGGCAAATCATCGTCATGGCCGGCTTATTGACGATGCTCATTTGCTTTTTGACGGGCTGCGATCACACACCCGGGCGGAAAATGATCGTTATCGACCCAACTACTGACAAGCATCCAGATACCCTTGCATTGGAGCGAATTGATCGACTGGATGAAATGTTTGCTTTCGCTTGGCTTTCTGAGGAAGAACTGTTGTACCAGACAAAACCACTTACGACTGAGCATTTGCAGATTCACAACCTTAAAACTGGAGCCAGTCAAGCTACCGCCATGAGGGCTGAGCGCTCCGCAGTAGTATCACCGGATCGCAAGCACGTGTTTCTTTTATCCGATCTGCAGGCTGATCTCGCTGATCTCAACAGTGGTCAAGTCCTTTCCCTGCCTGTCGCAGATGATCACATATCCTGGATTCTTCGAGATGCAGTCGGAGCATGGGCAAATGATCAAGCCTATGTCTTGCCGATTGTAAAGCGAGACAACAAGTTTGGTCTGCTTTATGTGCGAGTAGACGGAACAGCTGCTCCGATTTCCGTCCCTGATGAAGATCAGCCGATCCAAAAAGTTATGGTACATGGCGAGTCCATCTACTACCTGACCTTTGACCAGCAATTAAAAATGCTTGATGAGCATGGGAATCATGCGCAGCTGATCAGCAATCAGGTAGCGGACTTTGCACTCTCACCCGATGGCACACGTCTAGCACTTGCGCTTTTGACAAGCAGGGATGAGGTCAGTCTGTTTCTTACCGACGCACAGGGGCACGCTCAGAAATCAACCGGGGTAAAGGGACGGCTTTTGCAGCAATTGTCCTGGTCACCCGATGGCCACAGACTTGCTTTCTCCATCTTCAACCTGGCACAGGGAATGACCGGACTGTATGTCATGGATACGCAAACTGGCAGCATGCTCCCTCTCTCCTCTTTTCAGACATTGAAAAGCCCAATTGTCTGGAGCCCATCAGGCCAACAGCTATTAATCAGTCAACGTGATGAATCCTCACCTGACAGCAAAGCATTTTCGACGATTTATCGTTTCAAAACCTTACCTTAACGGAGTGACACGCACTATGAAATGCTTTAACCTGACCATGATCCCTTGTATTATTGCCCTTGCACTTGTAGCGGGTTGTGGAAATGCAAATGACAAACAGCTTACCGTAAAGCAGCCACCTGCTTCCGAGAACGGCGTTCAGCCTGCCTCCCCACCACCAGCAGAAAAACAAGAAGGAGACGTGGTCAAGCAATTTGAAGTATTGGCTGCGCAAGCAAAAGAAGCTCGCGAGCTAACCGCCTTTTTAAACCAACACATGAGCACGGTAGACGAGAAAACGGCCGACCAGCTGTTTATCGGACTGGAGAATTTTTTAGAAGGACATTTGCCTGTCGTAAACGATAATTTCCACGCACTTTTGGCCCAACCAACTGCGGCCGATATCATTCGAGGTCTTGAATATCCGTATGATTTTTCCAAGATCAAAAACGACGACAACCTCAAGCAATGGCTAATGGCCCAAACAGCGGGCAAGCTCAAGCTGATGGCTACGTTTGATATGGAATATTTCTGGGTTGTCGATTATGAGGCACTCCAGGTGTATGCCCCTCATTTATCGGACGATCTGAAGGATTACCTCGCGATTCAGACAACAGAGATGAACGCTCCCTATGCAACAGATGGCAGCTTAAAAATCTCCCGCGATGAGCTGGGTACGCGTATGATCAAAGCAGAGGAGCTCCTGACCAAGTATCCAAACGGGCCGAAAACAGCAACCATCAAGCAGCTTTACAAAGACTATCTCAAGGATTATCTCTCCAACTATCGCTATGATGCGATTGACGAGAACACCATGAAGCTTTTGCCAGAAATGAAAGGCAGCTACTCGGCTTTTGTGAAAAAGTACCCTCATGCAAAAACAAGCATGATTATCTCTGCCTACCTCGTGGAGATCGATAAAAACAATGATGTGATCTTTGCCTTTGGAAAGCAAGGAGAAAGCATCATTGGCGACGCAAAGCCAAACATTTCACAGTTTTGGAATGAAATCAACAGCCGGGTCGATCAATTGTTCTAGTCATAGCCCTTTTTGGGAATGAAAAAAAGCTCTGCCTACAATCAGGCGGAGCTTTTGTCTTTCTACTTCTCTTTGGGAAGCACCTCAAATAAATAGTAAATATAGTCCGAGGAAGCACCCGCATGTCCGAGCTGCCTCAGCATAGCGGAGATATTCCCGCGATGATACGTGCCATGATTGACCACATGCTGTACGATATCGCAGTACCGTGCATGGATGGTGCCCATTTGCGGATGCGAATACGGTGCCGTTGCCTCCAAATCGATTTGTTGGAAAAAGTCTTTGAACTTCCCTGCCAGCTCATGGAACTTCTCACGCAGCTCTGTCACACTCTTTCCCGCGGTTTCTGAAGAGAGCTGCCCCACTACTTTTCCGACTGTTTCGTAGCTTCCCCCTTGCATCGCCAATAACCAGACATAGTCAGTCAAAAGCATGTGGTTCAGCGTCTTGGCAATCGTCGGAAATACACTGGGCACCTCTTGTTCACAGATTTCTTGGGGAACCTCCTGCAGGCGCTCGAACACCCTTTCATTCGCCCAGAGATGATAATCGTAGTTACGCAGTGCATCATGCTTCATCATGATTTCCTCCATTTCGGCTCTTCACCTGTCTTTTCTTCAATCATAACCACTCTTACCTGACAACAGGAGTCAGTGAAGTCAGGACGACTGATAATAATCGAGCAAATCTTTTGCAACCGCTACCAATCGCTCTTTGAGAAAAGCAGGCTCAATTACTTGAATCGACTTGCCATAAGAAAGCAAGAAATGAGGGACATGGGTATGTACAAACTGCTCACTGATCCGAAAGTGTACCTGATCGCTTGTGCGCTCCACTACAGCATGTCCTAGAAACCAATGTCCACAAAGGTCGGTAATGGCTTGCATTCTTCCTTTTACGATCACAGAAATAAGCTGCTCCTGTTCGTCTGTTTCAGGAAGCAGATTCCCAAGAAAGAATTGACGCGCGGAAAATCCCGGTGGTCGTTCAAATGTGGCATCCGTCCGGGAAATGGAGTGAATACGATCCACACGAAAGCTGCGAATCTCACTGCGAAGATGACAATACGCAATGAGGTACCATTTTGCACGCCAATGCACGAGTCCATACGGGTCAATCTCACGCGTCTGGACATTTAGTTGGAAGTTCTTTATATAGCCCATCTGCAATGTACAGGCATTCGCTACAGATAGCTCAATTTCTTGCAAAAAGGACTCCAGCGCAGGGTCTTGAGGCGGGAGGATCACTTCAAAGCCGACGCTGTGGCGATCAATCGTCTGGCGTTGTTCCTCGTTTGTGTACCGTTTCAGCTTGGCGATCGCACTCATCAAATCCGTTCCAAATGGATAGCCTGCCTCCTGGGCAAACACAGCTGCATGAACAAGCGCTTTTTGTTCGTTTAAATCGAAAAACAAGGGTGCCTCGGTAAAAGGATGAAGCAGGCTGTATCCACCGTTGTGCCCCGCGTCTGAAATAATCGGCACACCACTCGCACACAAGGCGTCAATGTAACGATACACGGTGCGTATATTGATTTCCAATGCCTCCGCCAATTGCTTCGCCGTTATTTTCTTTTCCGTTTGCAGCAGCCATAAAATGGAGAGCATGTTATCTGCTTTGGACATCGTAATATCTTGCTCCCCTCTGTTGTTCTCTTCTTACTATTGTTACAATTTTACTTTTCGTTTAAACAGCCAAATTCCCTGCTTTATCCTAGCGATAGGTCTCCAAATGAAACATCTCGGAAATCGTAGCAAAGACGTATTTTTTCTCGCTCAATACTTCGATCACGTACGGCAAAGCCTCGACACTGCCTTTCAGTGTATCTTTCGTGCCGCATGCACAATGCTGCAAAACGATCGAGCCTGCGCGTACATGTCCCAGTATGTTTCTCGCCACCTGTGGACCGCTCAAGCCTTTCCAGTCCCAGCTATCCACATCCCACAAAATGATTTCGTCACCCGCTGCATCTATCGTCCGAATCACATCCTCATTGACCGCTCCATAGGGAGGACGGACTAGCCTTGTCCTTAGGCCCACCACCGATTCAATTTGTTCAGTTGTGCGCTCGATCTGCTCGGCAACCGCTGTCAGTGGTATTTTAGTGAAATACGGATGATCCCAGCTATGGTTTCCGATGATGTGCCCTTCACTTACGATTCGTTCCAGCATTTTCGGGTAATATTTCACCATTTGTCCTACACAGAAAAACGTGGCTTTGATCTGATAATGAGCTAAAACATCTAGCACATGAGGTGTCCACTTTAGGTCGGGTCCATCGTCAAACGTGAGGGCAACTTCCTTCGCTCTTCGTCGAATGGGAGCAGCTGTATTTGGATAACTGTACGCTTCTTCTTGGGCTTTCTGCCTCATTCACTCGCTCTCCTTTCTATAATTAGCCTCCTTGCCTAAGCATTGTTGTATTGTATGAGGTACGGATCAAATGGCAACGCTAAAAGAACCTCTAAAGCTAGAGAGTCAGGTACAATCTTTCATTAAAAAATTTTTTAGCATTTTTTCTTGAATATAGTATAATAGTGATAATGATTTTCATTTTCGAATAATTGTGTACAAGAGAAAATTTTGGATATACATGGGTGTTACCTCACAGAAAGCAAGGAATGGGAGGATGTCATGGAAAAAGTATTGGAAGTGAAGGATCTGCACGTCTCGTTTGATACGTATGCAGGTGAAGTCAAAGCTGTTCGCGGCGTCTCTTTTGATTTGCACAGAGGGGAAACCTTGGCGATTGTTGGGGAATCTGGTTCAGGAAAATCAGTTACCTCTCAAGCTCTCATGCGCCTCATTCCCTCTCCCCCAGGGCGTATCCCCAAAGGACAAGTCTTGTTTGAAGGCAGAGATTTGGTCACTTTGAGCGAAAAAGAGATGCAGGACGTACGCGGACGTGACATCTCGATGATTTTCCAAGATCCGATGACCTCGCTCAACCCGACGATGACCATTGGCAATCAAATTATGGAAAGCTATATCAAGCACCAAAAGCTGTCTCGCGCCGAAGCGAGAAAAAGATCGATTGAGCTATTGGAAATGGTCGGTATCCCGTTTGCAAAAGAACGGATTGATCAATACCCGCACCAGTTTTCTGGTGGAATGCGTCAGCGGATTGTCATTGCCATCGCACTCGCTTGTAATCCAAAAGTAATTATTGCAGACGAGCCGACGACTGCTTTGGACGTGTCGATTCAGGCGCAAATTCTGGAGCTGCTAAAGGAACTGCAACAAAAAATGGGTACCTCCATTATTTTCATTACACATGACCTCGGTGTTGTAGCCAATATGGCTGATCGTGTAGCTGTGATGTATGCAGGCAAAATTGTAGAAATCGGTATGGTTGATGAGATTTTCTATGATCCGAAGCATCCGTACACATGGGGCTTGCTCGGCTCGATGCCGAATCTGGATACGAATGAAGAAGAGCTCATGTCGATCCCTGGTTCTCCACCTGATATGTTCCGTCCTCCGGTTGGCGATGCCTTTGCCGCACGCAATCCGTATGCGCTCAAAGTGGACCTGGAATATGAGCCGCCTATGTTCAAAATCTCGGATACACACTACGCCGCTACTTGGCTGCTGCATGAGATGGCTCCTCACATCGAGCCGCCTGCTTCCGCGGTCCGCAAGAAAATCACTCCTTCCACAGAGAAGGTAGAACCGCTGCAGATGCGTACCCCTGAGGAAGCTCCAAACCCAGACACGCGGGAGAAGCTGCTGGAAATCAAAAACTTGCAGCAGTATTTCGACCTTGGTGGTGGACATACGTTAAAAGCGGTCGATGGTATCAGCTTTGATATTTATAAAGGTGAGATTTTCGGTCTTGTCGGCGAGTCCGGCTGCGGGAAATCAACTACAGGCCGCACGATCCTTCGTCTTTATGATGCAACGGGCGGCGAGGTGCTTTTCAAAGGTAAGAACGTTCACGGGAAAAAGACGATGGAAGAAAAGAAATGGCTCAATCGCAAAATCCAGATGATCTTCCAAGACCCGTATTCCTCGTTGAATCCACGTCTGACTGTCTCGGACATTATTGCGGAGGGCATCGATATTCACGGTCTTCATTCCAAGGAAGACCGGATGAAAAAAGTATACGAGCTGCTCGAAACAGTCGGTCTCAACCGTGAGCACGCCAGCCGCTATCCCCATGAATTCAGCGGCGGACAGCGTCAACGGATCGGAATCGCACGAGCACTGGCAGTTGATCCTGAGTTTATCATTGCGGACGAGCCTATCTCCGCACTGGACGTATCGATTCAGGCACAGGTCATCAATTTGCTCAAGCGTCTGCAAAAGGAAAAGGGACTTACCTACTTGTTCATTGCCCATGACCTGTCCATGGTGAAATACATCAGTGACCGGATTGGGGTTATGTATCGCGGACGTATCGTTGAGCTGGCGGAAAGTAACCGTCTGTACGAAAATCCGATCCATCCGTACACTAAATCGCTGCTCTCTGCTATTCCGTTGCCAGACCCGGATTATGAGCGCGGCCGCAGACGGATCCTTTTCGATGATGAAGCGTATTTGCAAAATCAGGGCGAGGAACGCGTCCTGCGTGAGATCGAGCGTGGTCACTGGGTAGCCTGCACGCAAAAAGAATACGAAATGTACGGTGGCGTATTGGTGTAAGCCAATCCCTATCAAAAGCATAAAAGGAGCTGGGCCTCGCGTAAAATGTACCCTTTGTAAAGGACACTTTTAAAAAGTCTAGGCAGCTCCAAGAAGATGATCTCTGTATTGAACAGG
>NZ_JAWRXI010000479.1:0-200 GCF_046535075.1 Brevibacillus sp. SIMBA_040 | reverse complement strand
ACCTCCGGTGTGACAGACCGGCGTGAACTCCAACTTCACCACAGCTCCATATTTGGTTGCACCCAAGGGCACTCCCACCTCACTTGAACAAGAAGGACTCTCGACGTAGATCAAGTGAAAAAATTGGTTGCGGGAGCAGGATTTGAACCTGCGACCTTCGGGTTATGAGCCCGACGAGCTACCGAGCTGCTCCATCCCGC
>NZ_JAWRXI010000478.1:0-202 GCF_046535075.1 Brevibacillus sp. SIMBA_040 | reverse complement strand
GACAAGGAATTTCGCTACCTTAGGACCGTTATAGTTACGGCCGCCGTTTACTGGGGCTTCGGTTCAAAGCTTCGCTTCGGCCCACCGAACCCAAGCTTACGCTCGCGTTCGGCGGGGTCCCAAAACTAACTCATCCCCTTAACCTTCCAGCACCGGGCAGGCGTCAGCCCCTATACTTCGCCTTGCGGCTTCGCAGAGACCT
>NZ_JAWRXI010000477.1:0-203 GCF_046535075.1 Brevibacillus sp. SIMBA_040 | reverse complement strand
TCGGGAAGACAGGATTCGAACCTGCGACCCCTTGGTCCCAAGCCAAGTACTCTACCAAGCTGAGCTACTTCCCGACATTACTTTTGTTGTGGGGCCCCCGAAAAGTACTCGGAGTACGCTACAACGCTTCACTTTTTGGGGTAAAGTGGCGTGCCCTGAGAGATTCGAACTCCCGACCTTTTGATTCGTAGTCAAACGCTCTA
>NZ_JAWRXI010000476.1:0-203 GCF_046535075.1 Brevibacillus sp. SIMBA_040 | reverse complement strand
GCCATGTTTCCCACAGACGATGCCCTTCTTAAGATGTTATATCTCGTAACCATGGATGTCTTACGAAAATGGACGGGACGAGTCCACAATTGGGGACAGATTCTCATGCAGTTGTCTGTTTTCTTTGAGGAGCGCGTACGACCACACATCCACTAAAAAAAGGAAGGCTTCATCCCCGAAGGGATTGTCTTTCTCTACACCAA
>NZ_JAWRXI010000475.1:0-208 GCF_046535075.1 Brevibacillus sp. SIMBA_040 | reverse complement strand
TGGCGGAGCTGACGGGACTCGAACCCGCGACCTCCGGTGTGACAGACCGGCGTGAACTCCAACTTCACCACAGCTCCGTGAAAAATGAAGCGACAAATGCGCTTTGCATTCGTTCCCTCAAAACTGAATACGCATGATTGCTAAGAGTGTGTGGATAAGTCCTCGACCGATTAGTATTCGTCAGCTCCACGTGTTACCACGCTTCCAC
>NZ_JAWRXI010000474.1:0-209 GCF_046535075.1 Brevibacillus sp. SIMBA_040 | reverse complement strand
TGGTGGAGGCTGACGGGATCGAACCGCCGACCCTCTGCTTGTAAGGCAGATGCTCTCCCAGCTGAGCTAAGCCTCCGCAATACCCAACAAAGTGAAGCTGATGATTTTTATCATCCTGCAAGTTGTCGGGGTCCCCGCAAAGTACTCGGAATATGCTGCGAAGCATACTCGTCACTTTGTGGGGTATTTACTATGGTGACCCGTAGGGG
>NZ_JAWRXI010000473.1:0-212 GCF_046535075.1 Brevibacillus sp. SIMBA_040 | reverse complement strand
TGGGGCTGTAGCTCAGTTGGGAGAGCGCCTGCCTTGCAAGCAGGAGGTCATCGGTTCGATCCCGTTCAGCTCCACCAAAAGAATAAATATGTTCCTTGAAAACTGGATAATGCATGTAATTGCTAAGGATATTTGAAGTGTAAGTACTTTTTAGTAATACACAAATGCAAGGATGGCCTGCTAAGTTCGTCTCATCCATGAGACAACGCAGA
>NZ_JAWRXI010000472.1:0-212 GCF_046535075.1 Brevibacillus sp. SIMBA_040 | reverse complement strand
CGCCGGTATAGCTCAATTGGTAGAGCACCTGACTTGTAATCAGGGGGTTGTGGGTTCAAGTCCTATTGCCGGCACCACCAATTACCTTGAAAGTGATTTGTGCATCGCGTATGCACAATGCTCTTCTCGGAAATGATGGGGAGATAGTGAAGTGGCTAAACACGGCAGACTGTAAATCTGCTCCCTCCGGGTTCGGCGGTTCGAATCCGTCT
>NZ_JAWRXI010000036.1:0-19560 GCF_046535075.1 Brevibacillus sp. SIMBA_040 | reverse complement strand
TAATAAAGAAAATTTAGCCTGGCAAGGCTATGCACAAAATGGTTGCCGAACTCTGCACTTTTTGCTTGCCAAATACAACTTTGTAGCCTAATTCCGCCAAAAATTGTTCCGAAAGAAAGCTGTACTCACCCATTGGGTATGTAAAATTGACCACTTTATTTCCTACGTTGTTTTCAATTAAGTAGTGATTCTTCAGTGTATCCTCGGTGAACTCTTTGTAATAAGATCCACTCATTTCGTATTTGTTCTGCAAAATCCCCCGTCTATTTGAGTATTCCTCTTCATTCGCGTTATGCAAATCATAGGTGTGAATCTGAATATCGAAAACGCCATACTCGTACATTTCCCTTGCTTGTTCCCAGGAAAAATGGGGAATGATATCATTTTCTGTGTTTTTATATTTATTTTGTCCAACAGACCACCCAATTATGGAAATAGTAGCTTTCATACCAATCTCTTTTAAGATGGGATAAGCATACTTTCTTCCCGATTCAAGAACGAAAGAAGTTCATCAACAAGCGTATTTTGATTACGCCTGTAATGAGAACGAGTCTGCAGTTCCATGTAAAGGGAAACGACCTTTTGCCAGCGGCTCTGCTTTCTGACTTGATCCAGGCAGTGGTGGTAAGCAATTTTGTATAGCCACGCTGAGAAAGACAACCGGTTCTCATATCGTTCGATCTCTTGATAGACCTTGATGAATATTTCCTGTACTGCATCTTCTGCTTCTTCACGATTTTTAAGGATACAGTAGCAGTAGGTATATATTTTTTTCTCGAATGTTTGAATAATGACTGTGTATGCTCGCGTATCTCCCGATTTCACTCGAGCTACGATTGATTCGATCGTTTGTTGTTCTTTATCTACGCCTTTTTCTTCGGAGTTTGGCTGTTTCAAAGAATTTCCTCCTTCTATCCCGATTACAAAATTAAAACGAATGAAAAGGCCCATTTCGTGACAGGGAAAATATTTTTTATTTATTGTTCACATATTTTATTTTAATTTCGTTAAATAAAATCGGACATAAGTCTTACTCCCAAAACAGTTTTTTTAATAAAGTCGCGAATTTGCCTTGACTACAAGCTGCGCTTTTACGAAATACCACGCACAGTAAGGTTGTGAGCCGTCAAGCTCGTAAATACAAAATTCATTTGTGTGAGCTTACTCATGATACAGAGTAACCTTACCATCCACCAACTTCTAGATCTTTAACAAGTGCGTCGACAGCACGTCCTAAAAAACGAGGCGATTCCGATATGATGAAATGCGGTTCCTATAGAGTAGTGCCACACCAGTTCTCTTCCTCCACACCGTAGTGCTCGGACATGATTTGCGAACGTATCTAATCCGGGTCATTGCTACAGCGATTCATTTTTATGGTGAAAGTTCATAGGTTAAAGACTTGCATCGACTCAACTATGGAGTTGATTTTGGGACGAATAAGTCGCTTATGAAGATTTGGTATTTGAATTACCCTTTAAGGACAAAACGGCTTCACCTAAGTCGATAAAACCTTTATTTCACTAGTAAATCTGGTCTTGATTCCTTTTACTAGCCTAGTGGCATCAGTTTTATGAACAAAACGATAAAAAAGTCAGCTATGGGCACTAGTGCAAATAAGGTAGTAGACCGATATTCCTTATCAATCAAGGAATCTCGGCCTTTTCTATTTCCAAAATACTTCTTTTGGATCGAATACAAATACTGGAGTACGTTTCTTCCTACCGAACAAAGCTCAATGTCGAAGATCGGCTGATACCAAACTATGTCTCCTATTATTTTCAGCCTGATCTGCTGAATCTGTAAAAAGCCATTCTCCCCCTGCCTTAGATAGTTTGGAAATGAAGAGATCGACAATTTTTGTAGAAGCAGTTCCCAAGATTACAGGGGGAAACCATTCTGTTATACCATTATTATATAACTGTTATAACCGAGTAAAACCAATTAATATAAATGGTATTTACAAACTATAAAGACTGTATTATATTAAAATCGTTTCCTGTAATAGTTGAATTTCAGTTTCGCTCACTTATTTAAACATCAATACAAACAGATTTGGAGGAAGATTTGTATGTCTAACCATGAATCGATCATTTCATCACTAAACGACAGTGGCATTCACTATTATCAAACCTATGAAGAAAGCCTTGCTCTTTGGCCAGTCGATTACGAAGCATTTTATGTATCCTCCCGTTTCGGTCAAACGCATGTCATTGCAAGTGGACCAAAGGATGCACCACCACTCGTATTACTGCACGGAGCATTATTTAGCTCCACCATGTGGTATCCAAATATTGCCGATTGGAGCAGCAAATACCGGACATACGCAATTGATATCATGGGTGATAAGAACAAAAGTATTCCTGTGGATTTAAATGGTACAAGAGCGAGTTACGCCGACTGGCTTCTTGATGTGTTTGATAATCTGGGTATCAAAAAGGCGAATATGGTTGGACTTTCGCTTGGTGGGCTTCACGTAATGAATTTTGTTTTACGTGCAGCCGAGAGAATTGAAAAGGCAGTTTTACTTAGTCCTGCGGAAACATTCGTATCCTTTGATCCAAGTTTCTACAAATACGCACTTGGCCTTGTTATGCCTAACGGCGTTGAGAACTTTTTAACGTGGATGATGGGAGATCGTTACGTGTTACACCCAAACTTTACAAAACAGTTTAATGCTGGAGTTATGTGGGAGGATGAATTACGAAGTCAAAAACCTAAAGCAGATGGATTCCCGTATGTTTTCAGTGACGAAGAGTTAAAATCAGTAAAAGTACCTATTCTCTTATTACTTAGCGAGCACGAAGTCATATATGACCCACAATCTGCTATAAAACGTGCTTCGACTTTTGTACCCGGTATTGAAGCAGAAATCGTTAAAAATGTTGGCCACGTTTTATCGATGGAACAGCCAGAATACGTTAATGAACGTGTGCTGGGATTTTTAGACAATTGAGTGACAGAAAAAGTTGAATTATAGGTGGATGAAGGCACCCTATCCATGGGGTGCCTTTTACATATACATAGGATCGTAAGTAATCCAACTATATCTAAGTGCCCTATCAGGCTCGATCGCAGTAAACTGCTTGTACCTACACGCGCACTAGGCAGTAAATCCTTAATTGTCTAGAGGTACGCCTAGAGGTCAGTCAATCGTTGCAGTTCCTTACTTTTGGAACAGCACCATTAATAAGGTCTCGTGTAAGCTCAAGGGCAGTCTCCTATAGACAGAACACCCCCCTATCCGATTTCTTTATCAAAGATTGCTTGCTCAATCTCATTTACGAATAGGCGCTATTTCTAATCCTCACTCTTAGACAGAGTTAAATCCAAATCGGGCCACCCTGCTTTACTATTTTTTCATTGATTGAAAGCTTGATTTTCTAAGAAAACGAACTAATCCTTGCTGGATATGTGAAGCCTGATACGTTTCATCGCAATTTCCCTATCCTGTTCCCAGTTAAAATGAGGGATCATCTCTTTATCTGTACTTGTATATGTGTGTTGCCCAACAGACGAAACCAATTACAGAGATGATTGCTTTCATTCTGGCCTCTTTTAAGTCGAAGACAAACTGGTAATTACTCAAACCACGTCAGCGGTCAGTCATATAGGGGGCTGTCTTTTTTGTTGCCAAATATACTAGATAGTTTGTACCGACGAGAGGGAGAATTCCATGCACACTTTGACTATTAACGATTTTTTACCTATTCATTGATGTGTCATTGTCTAATAATTATCTTTGTGGACCACCTTGATTCCGATGAGGAGTTGCCTTGGAATGCATGGTCTCATGACACGTAAGAATAGGAGTGTATTTTTATGTCAGAATCTAAGAGTAGGAACGGTTTCATTATCCTCGCCATGGCTCTGGGACTGCTGATGTCGTCCCTGGACAATACGATCACCTCAGCAGCCATTACTCATATCATTCAGGAGATTGGCGGTTTTGAAAGCATGAGCTGGGTCTTTACAGCCTACGTACTAGCGGCAACCAGCACGATGCTTATCTTCGGAAAAATGTCAGATCTTTTTGGACGAAAGCTGTTTTATTTAATCGGTATTACCGTTTTTTTAATCGGCTCTGCGCTATGTGGCGTCGCTCAAAACATTGAACAGCTCATTCTATTCCGTGCGATTCAAGGAATTGGTGGCGGGGCGCTTTTTCCTATCACCTTCACGATTCTGTTTACGCTTTCCTCTGATCCCAAATATACTGCACGTATTTCCGGGGTTTTCGCCGGCATCTTCGGACTTTCTTCAGTTGCTGGACCTCAAATCGGAACCTTACTTTCTGAGATTCTGGGATGGCGTTGGTGCTTTTATGTCAATATTCCCATCGGTTTATTGTCTCTAGTGACGCTCCTCGTCTCACTCAAAGAATCTCGCTCACAAGCGAAACCGCAGATTGACTATTTAGGAACCATTTCTTTAATCATCTCGTCAATAGCGATCATGCTGGCACTCGAATGGGGTGGCAAGGTGTATGCTTGGTCTTCGTGGCAGATTATCGGATTATTTGTTGTTTCAATCGTTGTCGGAGTATCCTTTATTTTCATTGAACGTCAGGCACAGGAACCCATTCTCCCTCTGATATTATTTAAAAATCGTATGGTGGTTGCGACCTGCATCGCCTGTCTATCACAAGGGGCTATTATGTTTGCTGCGATTACCTATTTACCGATCTTTGCGGTGGCTGTACTCGGTCATGCGAACGCTAATAGTGTTTTGACACCAATGATGCTCTCCTTGATGGCAGGGGCCGTAGTATTTGCGATGCTGCAAACCAAATTTTCATTTCGTGCCCTCATGACATTCTCCATGCTGGCTTGCTTGGGCATTAGCATTTTCTTAACGAACCTATCGCCTTCCATCTCTACCTTGCATCTGACATTACTCATGATTCTGCTCGGTTTTGCAGGGATTGGACCGCTCATGAGTATTGCACAGAACGCGATTGCCTATTCCGTTGACAAGAAGTATATGGGTATTTCTTCTTCAATCGTTGGTTTCAGCAGGAATATGGGGGGAGTATTGGGGGCGTCTGTTATGGCTGCTGTTGTTAACCAAAATTATAAAACGATCATCACAGCTGGAGAACCATTACAAGGAATTTCATCTGATAAAATAGAGAGTCTACTAAACCCTGAAATACTGATGCAGGCAACTACACAGATGGATCCAGATGTTCATTTGTTCCTCCGGGATTCATTAGGAGCTTCTATCAATCAAGGATATTTGGTGGGTATCGCTTTTGCCGTAATCGGGTTTCTTGCCGTATTAAATGCAGGGCCAGGCAAAGCGAACAACCCTAAAAAAGACAAAGCTTCATAGTTTGGCCACACTACTATATTGGAAAAAAGAAGGTGAAGGTCTGTGTATTATATTTTTCATCCTATAGTCCTGGTAATCATAACTATTTTGTCTTTTGTTATGGCGATAATCGTGAGTGCTTATTGTGCAAATGAAATCCCCATTCACTTGAATGTGGTAAAAGGGGCAGACATAACTGTCAATAAATATGTAGGCTTATTCATGCTTCCTGTAGGGATGTCCGGCATTCTCTTGTTACATCGTCTTTTTAATCATGTGGGAATCAAGGTGTTTTATTTTTTGGCAGCACTGCACGTTCTTTTACTATACTGGGCACTGGCCTTTTCATGAGTATGCGAGGCTTTTACGCTGTCTAATAAGATAGTTGATTGAAAGGATGATTGACGTGAAAATTGGTTTAATCAGGCATTATAAGGTAAAGCATGAGTATCCAACTGGTACTCCCATAAATGCAGATGAACTAAATGAATGGTTTCGAAGGTATGATGAAGCAGAAATTGAAAGGGGGTATACGGACCTACAAGGATTTGAATGGAATGAGTGCTTCACAAGTGATTTGCCGAGAGCTGTTAAAACAGCAGAGATCATATATAAAGGGTCGATTCGCAAAATGGCAGAGCTACAAGAAGTTCCACCACCTAGATTTACGATGAGTGTGAAGCTTCCCTTCTTTGCATGGGCTATTCTGATTCGATCTTCCATGTTTTTTAACAAACAAACTCGCCAAGCAGTCAGACAGGCCAAATCAAGAGTGAATGAAGTTCTCGATAAAGCTGTTTCCCTAGAAAAAGAGAATGTGTTAATCGTTAGTCATGCAGGTCTTATGATGTTTATGCGAAAAGAGCTGATTAGAAGAGGATTTAAGGGTCCTACGTTTAGGCATGCGGAAAATGGGAAGCTTTATATATTTGAGAATTGATAATCTGAGAAAAAGAAATTTCATTAAATGGTGTTTGTTCGGGAAGTTGCAAGGCGACTGGACAAGTTATTGAAGAGGTTTACAAGTTTTCCGGTAATTCTCTGGTAGAACCGTATTGGATACTTATTTTCAATTTTTCAGTTGAAAGAGCTTGCCATTCTCTTTGAAACTGAACAGTACCCTTTTTCAACTCGAATTATCATCTGGATAACACAGATTATAAATCTGAGAAGGCTCTTTTTTTCGTTAACCTTTTGTTTGATCTTTAGATTTATTGCTGAAAGAATCTATATCTATATCCACAAAACCGAACAAAAAATTGTGTAAACAAAAAAACAAGTCAGGCTGCCTATACTTTTTTGACAACCTGAAGCCGACCTTTTATGGTCGGCTTTTTGACATTATGGGAATCAAGAAATGCTTTTTCGAATATCCCGATCGATATCTACTTCTGAAAGGGAAAAAAATGTTTTTGTGTTTGCAAAAGGTGTAACCTCAGTGATAAACCCCTCGATTTCCTCCAATGACGCAATACTGAATTTCACTAAAAAACAAGCATCACCAGTAATGCGATAGCAAAAGTCACTTCGCGGGTGATTCTTAATAAATGATCGGAACCGTTCATACTCTCCATTCCTCATCGTTACCATCACAAAGCAGTCAATTGGAAACCCCATTCTTTTTTTATTTAGGGTAATCGTGTAGCTTTCGATGATACCTTTGTTCTCCAGTTTTCGTATGCGCTCTGCTAATGAAGGGGCAGACAAGTGGACTCTCTTTGATAATTCCCGAATAGAAAGGCGGCTGTCCTTTTGAAGCTCCGAAATAATTTGTATATCAACGCTATCCATTTGTTAACCTCCTAAGTAAAACGAGTTCCATTTATTATATCTAGAAGATAATTCTGTATCAAACGAAGTATCGATATGCTGGTTGATAGATTAAACTAAAGGTACTGTTTTACAGTGATAACTTTTTAGGAGGAATGTGCATGGCGCGGATACCATTTACAATTCATGGTGCAACTCCTTTTCAAAAGCTTTTGGGATATAATCAAGTGATTTTGAGTCGGTGGACTGGATTGAGTGATGCTTTTGAAAATACTGGAAAGCTCAGTCCAGTGTTAAAGGAACAGGTGCGTCGAACATTGGCGTTTGGCAATGGATGCGAGTATTGCCAGGCGAAAGGAAGGCCGTCCGATGTACAGATTGATCCACAAGTCGCTATTGCTGTAGGCTTTGCAGAAATTTTCCTGCAAAACTATCAAAATCTCGATGATTCTATCTTTGATGTTTTGCGAACTGTTTTTGATGATCAGGAGATTGCCGAGCTTTGTTCGTACATTTGCTTTATGACTGCTTCACAAATGTTTGGGGCTGTGATGAAGCTGGAAGCTGAGTAGGCCAGCTGTCGGATTTTAGTTTAAAAACCCGTCTCGTTTTTACTGAAACGGGTTTTTCTGTGAATCCCTATACCGGACGTGGCAAAGGTCAAGTGACGAAACTCAATGCCATTCTTTATTTGCGTTTTACTTCAAAAAGTACTGTTGAAGTGCTGCCCCTCCCTCCCCCAGATACCTGCCTTGCATCTAAGCTGTGCGTGAAGTAAAACAGATCTCAAGATGCCGAATTGATCGCTGAACTTCTTCCTCACGGATTACGCTTGCTATGTTCTCAATCATAAACAGCGCGATTTGAAAGAACTAGTTCGACATCGTAGAAAAATAAAATTGAAGAGCGAGCACGACAACATAACCATATTTAAAAGGTATCAAAGGGAGCAAAAATTAAACTCTCCTCCGTTATATCGGATTTTTCTACCAGAAGTATGCTTCAAGGATTAGCTTCTGGTGAAGTAGATGTTGAGAAACTTGCACCCTTTACTCACCTTACTATGAAACGAAAAAAGATGACCTTGAGTTGGCTCTTCACGAATTTGTGAACCCTTACCAATGTCTTAAGATAAAGACCATCTTATTCATATTGAATTTCTGATGAACAAGTCGAAAAATTAGACGGATGTCTCATAGCGAGTCATTTCTTTCCTAGAAGATGCTGAACGATTTGAATTCCAATACCAGGGATCCCTATTATATTCAATATCGATTAGCCATAGTTTTCTGGAAAATGTGGGAATCTACCAAAAAGCACCGCTGCCCCGCCAGCCAATCGATGGGACAGCAGCGAAGCGGCCTATCCTCTCGCTGCGTTGGTGGCACAGACACAAATTGATCAGGATGTCCTCGTCCTCAACCAGTGAACCGTGGCGTCCCAGCAAAAACAGCACCGGCCCCACCTCGTCAGACAGCGGGAATTGAACAGGCCGCGCTGATTGTGACTTGATGCCGATTGTGCATCCGCTCAGGCAGATGCTGTAGTCCCACCTGTTCGCCTTCAACGATGACGATCAGATAATTGATAAGGTTCTCCAGTTCGCGTACGTTTCCGGGCCAGTTGTAGTGACGCAGCACTTTCCTCACCTCCGGCTGGAAATGAAGTTGGCGCCGTTTTCCCTTGAGGAAATAGTCGATCAGGATAAACAGGTCCTCGTTTCTTTCCTGCAGGCTGCGAATGTGTAGCGGCAAGACGTTCAAGCGGTAGTATAGGTCTTCGCGAGAGCTGCCATTTTGAATCACTTCCAGCAGGTTACGGTTGGTTGTAGCGATAACAGACATTCACCGAAATGACGCGGTTCCCCCCGACCCGCATTACGTGCTGCTCCTCCAGCACACGGAGAAGCGCTGCCTGTTGCTCTCGATGCGAAACGGGAGGCGGCCTTTGTCCCAAACTGTAGGCGGAATGAACCGTCTTCCCATGGAGCGTGCCGAAAATACCTCAGCCCTGTTTGCGGTAGCCCAAGCTGCAGCCAGCGAACTCGGTCTGTCCTTGGAGAAGCAAGCGTCTGCGGTGGCAGCGACGGCAACTTCAGCGCAACGTTTGGTATCCCGACGCTGGACGGATTTGGTGCTTTGGGCGAAGGTCTACATGCCGAGCACGAGCATATCCTCATCGACTCCCTCGTCATTCGTGCTGCTTCGTTTGCCAATTTACTAGTAAAATTGTAAGGGGATTGCCGGAATAGGAAAGAAGGCATCGGATTCTCCCTCTCCTTCTTCTGGTGTACGCCTTGCGGGGAATGGTTAATTAAACTGAAGCCCCACCGCTATCTGGCATGATGACGAAGCGAAAGAAAGACACCGATGTCCCGCCTTGCTATGGCAAAGAGACATCGATGTCCTCATTCTGCACCAACACCTTGAAATTAATTGCCGCTTCATCCAGATTGCTGGTCGAGAATCAATGTATAATAAACTGCAGGTATCAAATCACTTTGCACACGTCTTGTTTCAAAAGGTATAATGGAAATGAGAATTTAAACAGGTTGCATTCTGGCATTTCCAGTATCTTTTTTTGTGCTCATTACCCTCACTAATATTTTCTCAACATCTTTATCGAGTAAAGGTTCAACCTTATTAAATGCACCAAGCACAAATTCTGTTTCTCTACAAAATCTTTTACAAGATGCGTACTTTTTAAGAGTGCCTAGCGTACCCCATCTTAATGGCCATCACGCTAATTGCAGGAGAACCTCTATTCGCTGCTACGATGTTTGATAGAAAATCGTTATCATGAGCCCCCGTCTGAAGCCGCGACAGTTTCAGTTACGTGCTTCCTTATATCAGCCGAGCTTCCCATTTGCAATACTTCCATTGACATCTTTTTCATCGACTGATATTCAAGGCTTCCTATTAATTTCCTTGCTTCTAAAACTGATCCTGGACTCATACTGAACTCGTCTAAGCCCATCCCCAATAAGAGCGGGATCAGGTCTGGATCGCCTGCTACCTCTCCACACATTCCTACCCATATTCTTTCTTTATGTCCGTTATCAATGACACTTTTTATCAAGCGTATAATAGCTGGGTGGAATGGGTCATACAAATGGGCGATTTTATCATTCATCCGATCGACTGCAACCGTATATTGGATGAGATCATTTGTTCCAATACTAAAAAAATCCACCTCTTTTGCGAACAAATCGGAAATAATAGCAGCAGCTGGAACTTCGATCATCATCCCGATCTCTACATCCTTATTGAATGGGATTTTTTTCATTTCAAGCTCAACACGAATTTCATTGACGATCGATTTCGCTTCACGGAGTTCCTTAAGATTTGAAATCATAGGGAACATGATTTTCATATTTCCATATAAGGAAGCCCTCAGCATTGCCCTGATTTGTGTTTGAAAGACATCTTTTTGATCAAGGCAGAGACGGATAGCCCGGTATCCTAAAAACGGATTCATTTCATCCGAAATAGGCAAATAGCTGAGTTTTTTATCCCCCCCAATGTCCAATGTCCTGATGACTACTGGTCTACCCTCCATCTTTTCAATCACTTCTTTATAGGCTATAAATTGATCTTCTTCTGTTGGGAGCATATCTCTGTCCATATATAAAAATTCAGTTCGGAATAGCCCGACACCTTCTGCTCCATTCTGAAGAACTCTTTCTATATCCATTGGTGTCCCAATATTTGCCGCAATCTCCACTCTTCTTCCGTCTTTCGTCAGGGAAGAAGCGTCTTTGTAATGTAGAAGAGCCCTTTTCGCATCCTGTATCTTGGCCTGTTTTCTGAAGTAGTCTGCAAGCAATTCCGCGGCGGGGTTTACTAGAACCTCCCCTTTTTCTCCGTCCAGGATCAAGACATCTCCGCTGCATATCACCTTCGTTGCATGACCTGCTCCTACAACAGCTGGTATTTCCAATGATTGTGCCATAATAGCAGTATGTGATGTCCCCCCTCCGATTTCCGTTACGAAGCCCATGATTTTTTCCTTGTCCAACTGTGCCGTTTCAGATGGTGTGAGGTCTTCTGCCACTAAAATACAATCATGGGTTAACTGAGGTGAAAGACCCTCATGTATTCCTAACAAAATCTGTTTTAACCTATTGGCAATATCTTTTATGTCAACGACTCTTTCCTTGAAATAGGCATCTTTCAGGGCCTCAAACCTTCCTGTGATGTTGTTGACCACCTGTTGCAGAGCGTACTCAGCATTTAGTCTCTCTGACCCGATTATCTGGACAACATAATCTGTTATCTCCGGGTCTTCTAGCATTTGAAGCTGCGCCTCAAAGATCGCCGCTTGTTTTGTGCCAAGCTTTTCTCCTGTATGACTTTTCAAGATGTGCAATTGATCTTTAGCCGTTTCAATCGCTGAATGAAACCGTCTTATTTCTAACTGGGTATTCTTTACAAGCCTTTTTCTAACTTCCAGTTTGGCTCGTGCAATAACGAGTGCAGTTCCTATCGCGATGCCCTTAGATGCGGATATTCCCTTTATCAAAGACTTTCACCTCTTACATTTATGACGAAATAGATGCGTGTTCAAGAAAACCATCGATTGCTAGCGTCATTCTCTTCGTAATCAACTGAGGCCTCGTTATCGCAGATCCGACTACGACAGAATGCGCTCCTAATTTCATAGCCTTGACGACATCCTCAGGAGTCCAAAATCTCCCTTCTGCAAATACGGGAATTTTCACTTTTTCTGCTAAGCTGATAATAATTCCAAAGTCAGGCGCTCTAAAGTTATCCGTGAAATTATAGACTGGATTTTTGAGGTAATGCTCATACCCCGCAAGGGTTGTCGCGATCAGATCTGCACCTGCATTCCAAGCAGCGAGCCCTTCTTCCGCATTCGAGACATCCGTCATGACTGGTACCGGAAATCTCTTTTTGATGGAGTCTATAAATTCAGCCGTTGTTTTACCATCAGGTTTCAATGAACTTGTACCATCGATACAAACTATATCAGCACCCGCTTCCACGACTTCCTCAACCTCATAAAGGGTCGGGGTGATATAAGCGAGAGTGTTTTCGTACCTCTTTTTTACAATTCCGATGACGGGAATGGACACGGTTTTCTTCACTTCAAGGATATTTTCCCCAGAGTTAATCCGCAATCCCACTGCTCCCCCCATTTCTGCAGCAAGTGCCATTTTGGCGATATTCAATGGACCGTAAAAAGGATCACCCTCAACAGCTTGGCAAGACACAATTAGTCCTCTTTTCATTCTCGAAACTCCCAATGATGGCACCCCTTATCGTAAAGAAGGCAGCATAAATTCCGGTTAATGCTGCCTTCCAGATCACATTCTAATCTTGAAACGTTTCCACCAGTTCTTTCAATTCCTGTGAAGCTTTTTGCTCATCTTCACCCGATACTTGAATGGTAATAGTCGTTCCTTTGCCAATCCCCAACCCCATAATGCCGAGGATGCTTTTTCCATTTGCGGTAGACGTATCCTTTTTGATCGTAATGGAAGAGCGATAGGCCTTCGCTTTTTCTACAAACTGAGCGGCTGGTCTCGCATGTAATCCGAGCTCATTTATTACTGTCACTTTTGTCTCTATCATCCCAATTCTCCTATCCCTTTTGCTTTTACTCTTATTCAAATCGTCTCTTACTGTTCATAAAGCTATGAAAATCAGGATAACGTACGGTTTTCATATCCACCTGTTTATCCTTTGCTAATCGGAAAAAAAGGACTTGCAGTGGTACAATGTATTCGATTGGAGTAAAATCCTCATCTTCGTGAAAACTGACACTGACATTCCTTTCGTCTCCACTTCCGTCATCCTGCGTGACCATGTACGAATGATTCGTTTTTGTGGAAAAGTACTCATTCAGCCGCAAAGCTCGTTCTTTGCTTGCCCCTCTGGGGACGATAAAAAAGATGTAGCTACTCTCATCGATTGCGTTATAAGGTCCGTGCATAAATTCTTCTAATTCATACACACTTACGGGGAACCGTGAAGTTTCCAAAAATTTAAGTCCCGCTTCCAGTGCCGTACCATAATTATTCCCATAGCCTGAGACAATCAGGGTTTTCGCTTGCAGAAGTTCCTCTCGGTTTTTTTCATACCATTCATCAGCTTTTTTAATTGCTCTTGGAATAGATTCTATAGTCGTCGTTAAACTATTATAGCAAGAGCGGTATTCTTCTTCCTTTAGTAAATTCAAATGACGAGCGGTTTCCAATGCTGCCAGATAGAAGGCCAGAACAGTTGCCGTATAACCCTTTGTAGTTGCACCCGCCTCTTCGTCTCCAGAAGGTACGATCATTACATGATGGGTATGCTCAGTAATGTAACTCCCCTCTTCTGATGTCACGGCAATCGTGGGTAATCCACACTCAATCGCTTTCATGATGCTGTTTACCGCAGCAGTACTCTCTCCACTCTGGGAAATTCCTACCACAAGGGTCTCAGTATCTATTACGTTTTCATAATTAGTAAACGAGTGGGCAGTCTGGACATCGACTTGAATTCGGAGGATTTTCTGCATGAAATATTTGGCGGAGTAAGCAGCATTATAAGACGAACCCGACCCTGCCAAAATGATCCGAGAAATCTTGTTCCTTGAAAAAATGTCCACAAAATCACGGGTAATCTGTTTGGAGTGATCTAGCATTCGTGTTAAGACAATCGGTTGTTCCACAATGTAATCGTATAGTTCCACTGCCATGTTCAACTCTCCCTTACTTTTTGTTTTATAAGAATCCAATAACTTTTCCGAAAACACCGAACATAATTAAACCAATCAGGAGATAGATCACTTTCACTTGCTTTTTATTCAGAAGATAGAAGACCACCAGCGTAAGGAGGAGTGGCAATAAAGAAGGCAGAATTTTATCTAATACTCCTTGAAGTTCGATTTTGGTTCCCGAAAATTCAAACGCTAAAGGGGTATGAAATTCCACCATGGTTGCAGTCATTGCTCCTACCGCCATTAATCCGACAATTGATGCACCCTTTGTGATCTTCTGAGTCAGCCCACTTTCTGAAGCATTGCTCAAAAATTTGATTCCCGCCTTATACCCTTGCATGATCCCGTTAATTCGAACAAAATAATGCGGGATATTAAAGAGCAGGATGTAGAATAGCAACCCAACTGCACTTCCCTTAGAGGTTAGTGATGCACCTATCGCAGCTGCAATCACCCGAAAGGTTCCCCAGAAAAAGGTATCCCCGATTCCCGCCAGCGGGCCCATCAGCCCTGCTTTTACTGCATTGATAGCGTCCGGATTAAATCCCTTTTCCTTTGCGTTCTGTTCTTCCATTGCTGTCGTGACTCCCATGATGAAGCTTCCCATCCATGGAGCCGTATTGAAAAATTCTAGGTGCCTCTTCAACGCTATACTCAATTCTTCTTTTGTTCGGTACAGCTTCTTCAAGACGGGGATCATGGAGTATGCGAATCCCAAAGCCTGCATTCGCTCGAAGTTCCAAGAACCCTGTAAGGTCAACGAACGAAAGAACACCCTCCATAGATCCTTCTTTCCAATTGACTTTTCTTCGTCATGGCTCATACTGTCATCCTTTCTTCGTCAGCACGATCGTATTGTGAAAGAATCAATGCTATGACAAGGCCGATTAAAGCGACGCCTAGAATGTCCAAGTTGAGGTAAGCAGCTAGAAGGAACCCAAGGAGAAAAAAGGGAATGAGTTTCTTGCTGATCATCATTTGCAATAGCAAGGCGAATCCAATAGCCGGCAATAAGAGCGCACCCGACAACAATCCATCTAGAAGCCACTGAGGCAATGATTTAATGAACACGTCCATCAGTGTAGATCCGATCATCAGCATCGTAAAAGTAGGCAAAAACCCATTCAAGAAAAATACAACAAACCCGATTTTATGCATCCGCTCTACCCCGGCGATGTTTCCTTCTGCCGCGTATCGATCAGCTTTGTGAATTAGGGGTGTGTTGACTATCCTGGCGAGGTCCCCTACCCTGTCAGCAAGTAAAGCTACTGGGACAGCCAAAGTGAGAGCTACAGCTGCTCCTTGATTTGACATAATCGCAAAAGCAGTTCCCAATGCGGATGCAGTAACCACATCTCCCGTACTGGAAGCACCAACTTGGACAGCGCCGATAAAAATTAATTCCAGCGTACCACCGACGATAAGACCGGTTTGAAAATCTCCCAATACCAAACCCACCAGTGGACCGATGATAATGGGACGTCCAAACATGTTGTCCCCGAGTATTCGGGAGTCGAGAATACCAAATCCGGCTATAATACCTACGAGGATTGCTTCAAGCCACATAGATTTGCCCCCTTAGCCTATGAGCTCTGTAATCGTTTTCTTTTTTTCTGTAGGGACCTGTCTTACTTCGACCTCTACACCTATCGATACAATTTGATCAAAAGTCAGGATATCTGCTTCATTAACTGCAACAGCTGGGGATATCATCCTTTTTCCTTCTGACATTCGCATCCCGCCGACATTAACGGCTGAAATCCCCTTTACACCTTGGCACAAAGCCAATGCATCGGACGCTTTGTCCACCAATACAAACGACGAGTATTTTTCTGACTCTTCACTGTTCAGAAATGAAACGGCATCCGTAACGGAGAGTAGAAGGAGCTTTACTCCGGGTGGTTTTGCGAGATTGAGCATCATTTTCTTAAGTTCATCGTTGACCACTACATCGTTTGCGACTAAAATGCAGTTCACACCTAGATACTTCGTCCAAGCGAATGCTACTTGTCCATGAATCAACCGGTCATCAATTCTTAGTAACTTTATCATCTGTATCCCTCCTTGTTTCTCAATGATTTTATAAATTGGCCATCGGATTTAGATACTTCATTCCTTCCCTTCCCCTTACAATGGCCTCATCGATCACAGTCTGCAGCTCCTTCTGCTCGTCTGCAATGAGAATCTCCAGGGCTAAAGGAAGATTTACGCCAGTGATAACGTGGATATTGTGGGTTTTAATATAAGGAAAAAAGCTGTTTGTTACACTGCCGCCGAAAACATCTGTCAGAACAATAACTTCATTTTTCTCTCCCTTTGACTGCAACAGTTCTTCAATTTTTCCATTAATGATTTCCGGGCTGTCTCCTTGAACGACGGAGATGCAGTCCACATTTTCAAACTTTCCCACAATCATCCCCACCGAATCCATGATTCCTTTTGAGAAAATGCCATGAGATGCTACGATATATTTCCGCATAATTTCACCTCCTCCATTTGTAGATTTTTATATTGCAAAAGCTATGCCAAGCAGTGTAATACTGCTCGGCATAGCTTTAAACAATGGGATCTTTGGTTTTCATATTGATAATATCGTAAATAAAGCCGATTTCTGCAACCGGAATCATGACACTATACACTTTCTCTATGACACTAAAACTTCGTCTTACAATTTGAATAAATTTATGGTGATACTTCTCGAATGACTCAATATCCTCATAGGAACTAATGGGTTCATTTTTGACCAAACGTTCCACCAAGCAGCTAATGTGAACATACAAACTAATTTTTACACTGTTAGAAAACTCCATTCCCATTTCAAATTGCATGTGATCCGTTACCATTTCAATGTAGTTCATCAATTTGTCAGGATTTAAAATAGTTACGTGATTAATGACGCTTTGCAACGAAAATAGCTTTACGATATTACGATTGATACGAATGATCTCGTTTTCCTTGACAACTCCCCTTAAAATCTCAAAGAAAACGTCGTTACTCTTTTCCATCATGATATCTTCTAGAGCTACGAACGGGACATGATCAATGTTCGGATTAGCTGTACCGATAACTGCTATCACCTGAAACGTTTTAAAGATAGGATCGCTCTTGCCGTTATTCTTCAACCGCAGGTAATCGTATGGAATGATTTCTAAATCCGAGTTGGAATCTTCAAAGCTTTGGTGCATTAAGTCCTTAATTTTCTGTGCTGTTCCAATTCCAGTTACACAAGTCGTAAGGATGGCTTTTTTCTTCGGGCAATTGTTCTTGACAATTTTATACTTGGGCTGACAATCCTCCGTTACTGTCTCTACAATTTGTTCTACATCCATTCCTTGCAAGATTTTTGATCCGGTATCCAAAGCTAAATAGGTAGAAATATTATTAATAATGCCAATGGTTCCCTCCACAATACCATCCAGTGTCATATGGATATCCTCCAGGGCACCCATATCAACGAGGATAATCATTCCCTTGTCCGTGTTAATGGTAGTGATGTGATCGATAAGCTGTTGGGTAATCTGTTCAAGGGTGGTCTGATACGGCATATCGATCGCCTCGAAGACATACTGACCCAACAGACGATTTGCCACATTCGCAATACTGCTTGCAGTAGAGTGCCCGTGTGAAATGATAATAGCTCTGATGCGGTTGATATCTAAGTGTTTGTTCGTTCCTTTAATATACAGAGTAGTGATAATGATATCCTCATCCGTAGCCTCAACACCAAGGTTAGACCTGAGTAAATCAATGAATTTGATCGCTAATTCATGCTCTTTTGGGTACAGCTTCTGAACTAACTTCAGCAAATCAGATAATTTCCTGGAGAATTTCCCACTGTTTCCATAACCGTTAATGGAACGATAATAAAGGAAATTAGAGAACATGCTGGAGGTATTCGAGTAGAAAGACAAACCAAAATTATTTTTGATTACCTCCATGATGCTGTCCACCATTTTTTTCATAAAGGAGAACCTGATCGAGTAACGGGAATATTCCGCATTGTTCTCTGCCACCATCGTATCAAAAGCGTAATCAATTACCTTGTTGACATCAGTGATTAGCTCATCCAAATTCAAAATATCTTTTCGGTAATTATCGTAGATTGTGATCACTTCATGAACCAGTTCTTCCAACACCTTGCTTTTACTCATGTCCAAGCTAAAATCATGATTCTGTGCATCTCTTCTGATTTTAACATCATGAAATGGCGATTCGTTCGCGAACAAACTTTCCCGAATGCCTTCGCTTTTCTGAATGAATTCATCCGGCAGATGACTGACGCTGATATTCAGAATCGTGGTATGACTCCCTAGGGCTTTCAAGTTTTGATAGAATGCATTGGCGCAAGTATATTTTATGATATTGCGTAACTCACCAATGTTCCCCTGAAACTTGGTATAGATCAACATGTTCAATACTTGCTTGCCAATCATGAGATCATGGCCTATCGTCTGAGACTCATCTGTGAAGAAGCGGCCAATTAACTCCATTTTTTCTTTGACTGTCCGCTCTTCTAAACAAGGAATCGTTACAACAATCGGGATCCTTCTTAAAAAGGTTTGGATCAAGACATCTTGAGGATTTTCCGTTGTGGCAAAAACGAATCTGACTTTCGACTTACGCCATTTCTGAGTTTCCCCCATTCGTCGAAACACACCTTTGTCCATGAACAGGAATAGCTTTTCCTGTCCTTCGGGGGATAGACGATGAACTTCATCCAAAAACAGATATCCTCCATCTGCTTCTTCTATGAAACCAGTTTTGTTTTCGTCTGCGCCTGTAAAAGATCCTTTAACATATCCGAATAGATTACCAGTGAGCAACTCAGGATTGTTAACGAATTCTGCACAGTTCACGATCACGAATGGTGCTTTTTTATCAATCAATTCCTTTATGACGGCGTATTCGTACATGTACTGAGCCATAAGGCTCTTTCCCACTCCAGTAGCCCCGTGAATCAGGACGGGTAGGCCCTCATTTGGGTAATTTACTGCTACTTTACATTGTTCTATTTGGTGGTTAATAGTGTTGGAATAGCCAATCATTTTGGAAAAGGGATCCACGTTTTGGGTGCTGGTGTTGTTCATATAGGACAGGAATTCTGTGATGCTGGCAAACTCGCTTTGAAAGAGTGACATCTCCGTTTTTTTCTCTAAAGCCTCTTTGCAAAAGAAGTAGACTGGTCTTGTGTTGATTTTAATAACTTCCCCACTCCGGACCAGTTCATTTAATGTGTGGCTGATCAAGTTGCGTTTCTTGCCCAATATTTTGGCAAGATGGCTGCTGGTAAAGTCATCAAAGCTCAGATCGTCTTTGTCGAAGTCGTGGTTCATGGTAACCAATCGTAATTGATCATAAATCACATCTTTGTTCATGTCAGCCTCCCCCATCCGTCACCCTAAAAAACAAATTAATACAATAATCAAAATATATCATGTGTGAAAATATTTAAAAATCACTTTACTACATCAGATATCTAATCTCAACACTTACAAGAATGAACTTCTATGAAAGTGGAATGTTCACATGGAATTCATGTTCAGAAAACACATGCCCTTTATCCTGAACCTTTTCATATATTTAGGTTGATTGAGTTAACACGAAATTCTTGACAGATTCTAAAGTTGTGAATCCAATTTTTCAGTATTTCCACTGTAATAATACTAGAAGGTGGTCAATCGAGTAGGAGGGGGTGGCTAGCCCCCGTCCTCTCACACCACCGTACGTACCGTTCGGTATACGGCGGTTCAT
>NZ_JAWRXI010000471.1:0-216 GCF_046535075.1 Brevibacillus sp. SIMBA_040 | reverse complement strand
GGAGCAGCTCGGTAGCTCGTCGGGCTCATAACCCGAAGGTCGCAGGTTCAAATCCTGCTCCCGCAACCAAATTTTTCGCTTGAACGACGTAAACATTTTTCTTGCTCAAGTGAGATGGGAGTGCCCTTGGGTGCAACCAAGCATGGAGCTGTGGTGAAGTTGGAGTTCACGCCGGTCTGTCACACCGGAGGTCGCGGGTTCGAGTCCCGTCAGCTC
>NZ_JAWRXI010000470.1:0-223 GCF_046535075.1 Brevibacillus sp. SIMBA_040 | reverse complement strand
TGGAGCTGAACGGGATCGAACCGATGACCTCCTGCTTGCAAGGCAGGCGCTCTCCCAACTGAGCTACAGCCCCAAAACCCAAAAAAGTGATGCTTACGCTTCGTAGGTAATTCCGAATACTTTTTCGGGAACCCCTCAGCAAAGCGATATATGGTGGGCCTAGGCTGACTCGAACAGCCGACCTCACGCTTATCAGGCGTGCGCTCTAACCAACTGAGCTATA
>NZ_JAWRXI010000469.1:0-224 GCF_046535075.1 Brevibacillus sp. SIMBA_040 | reverse complement strand
TATAGCTCAGTTGGTTAGAGCGCACGCCTGATAAGCGTGAGGTCGGCTGTTCGAGTCAGCCTAGGCCCACCATATATTGCTTTGCTGAGGGGTCCCCGAAAAGTATTCGGAATTACCTACGAAGCATAAGCATCACTTTTTGGGGTTTTTTGGGGCTGTAGCTCAGTTGGGAGAGCGCCTGCCTTGCAAGCAGGAGGTCATCGGTTCGATCCCGTTCAGCTCCA
>NZ_JAWRXI010000468.1:0-227 GCF_046535075.1 Brevibacillus sp. SIMBA_040 | reverse complement strand
TGGTGAAGCGGTTTAACACAGCAGCCTTTCACGCTGTCATACAGGGGTTCGAATCCCCTACGGGTCACCATATTACCTCACAAAGTGAAGTGAACGCTTTGTAGAAACACTGAGTACTTTGCGAGGCCCCAACAACTGCTTGGGGATTGGGGAGGCTTAGCTCAGCTGGGAGAGCATCTGCCTTACAAGCAGAGGGTCGGCGGTTCGATCCCGTCAGCCTCCACCAC
>NZ_JAWRXI010000467.1:0-227 GCF_046535075.1 Brevibacillus sp. SIMBA_040 | reverse complement strand
TGGTGGAGGCTGACGGGATCGAACCGCCGACCCTCTGCTTGTAAGGCAGATGCTCTCCCAGCTGAGCTAAGCCTCCACGATCCCCAAATAGTTGTTGGGGCTCCCGCAAAGTATTCGGTGTTGCTACAAAGCTTCACTTCACTTTGTGGAGTAATATGGTGACCCGTAGGGGATTCGAACCCCTGTATGACAGCGTGAAAGGCTGCTGTGTTAAACCGCTTCACCAA
>NZ_JAWRXI010000466.1:0-227 GCF_046535075.1 Brevibacillus sp. SIMBA_040 | reverse complement strand
GGTGGAGCTGAACGGGATCGAACCGATGACCTCCTGCTTGCAAGGCAGGCGCTCTCCCAACTGAGCTACAGCCCCATTATAACCCGAAAAGGGATTATAAGACGAGAGTGATGTACCCTCAAAACCGGAAAGAATGCAATCTGTGTAATGCTCCATAGAAAGGAGGTGATCCATCCGCACCTTCCGGTACGGATACCTTGTTACGACTTCACCCCAGTCATCTACCC
>NZ_JAWRXI010000465.1:0-228 GCF_046535075.1 Brevibacillus sp. SIMBA_040 | reverse complement strand
ACAGTGCCGCCTTCGGCGACATTAGGGGTAGCTGTCAGCGAAACAGTGCTGGTATCGATGGTGTCAGTGACATCGGTGACGGCTGGAGTCGGGTTGGTCTCCAGGTTCTCGAAGTTGCCACCCTCGGCTTTGGTAATAGTGGCTTCGACCTTGCCGGCGTCTTTGTAGACGTCATCGGCAGGGGCTGCGACGGTCGCTGTGCCCGAGGTAGCACCGGCAGCAATGGTG
>NZ_JAWRXI010000464.1:0-228 GCF_046535075.1 Brevibacillus sp. SIMBA_040 | reverse complement strand
CTATGGGTCGAACCATTCACTTGGAGCCGCAAGGAAGGCTGGGTCCCTGAGGGCGGCGATAGTTTTCCGAAGGAGTTCTATATAGCTGGGCGGTGGGGGTTGCCATTGCCCTCCACCGGAGAGGTGCTGCCCATTTCTGCCACTCCTAATGGACAAGTCGCTCAACCAATTGCACCTCCCATCGCTCCGGATGGATGGCATTGGTTAGATCGGGGTTATTTTGAAGAG
>NZ_JAWRXI010000463.1:0-228 GCF_046535075.1 Brevibacillus sp. SIMBA_040 | reverse complement strand
GAAGTCGATGCCGATCGCGGTCGCGCCCGGAACGTATTCGATATCGAATCGCACGTTCGGCAGCGCTAATGCGAACCACGCGTGCTCGAACACACGAACGTGAGAATCCCCAAGGACCAGTACGCGCTGCGGCGGTCGATCGCTTACAAGCGCCGCGCATCGCCACCACACGCGCAACAGCACACGATCGCGCCCGCGTTGCATGATCGCGCTCACTGCCCCAACACC
>NZ_JAWRXI010000462.1:0-228 GCF_046535075.1 Brevibacillus sp. SIMBA_040 | reverse complement strand
AGCGTGGTCCAGGTCTTCTGGCCGTTCACGACGTAGTGCGCGCCGTCGCGCACCGCGCTCGTCTTCACCGACGCGAGGTCGGATCCGGCGCCCGGCTCCGAATAGCCCTGGCACCACCAGTCGGTGCCGTCGAGAATGCGCGGCAGCCAGTGGCGCTTCTGCGCCTCGCTGCCGTACTTGATGAGCACCGGGCCGAGCATGTTCACGCCGAACGGCACGATGCGCGGC
>NZ_JAWRXI010000461.1:0-228 GCF_046535075.1 Brevibacillus sp. SIMBA_040 | reverse complement strand
ATCACGTCGTTATCAGCAATCGCTCTCGCGGTTATAGGCTTGTGCCTCATGATCCGCGTGAAGATCCAAGGTCGCCCAGGCGAAAGATGGGTTTGGTACACCTGGCCTGCTGCTGATTGTTGGTGGGGCCGTTCGTGTTGCGCCACGCGTGGCTGCGCCTTGGGTGATGCACGCAAAACCAAACAGGAAAAGATTTTCATGCCCTCGACACTCAGCGCCAAACGCATC
>NZ_JAWRXI010000460.1:0-229 GCF_046535075.1 Brevibacillus sp. SIMBA_040 | reverse complement strand
CGATAAAAGAACGGGCAGGTTTTTTCTTGCTTGAAATGGGCAATTTTAAACCTTTTCGAGTAATCTTGCAGGCTGATAGTCAAGTTATAGATACTATAAACGAAGCGGAATGTAGCTCAATTGAAACAGACTACAAATTACTTCTCAATCAGATACTACAAGATTTGGAAGATGAAAACATCAAAGCCTCAGCGATAGTTCTTACCGGCAAAGCGGACGGTTACGATAC
>NZ_JAWRXI010000459.1:0-229 GCF_046535075.1 Brevibacillus sp. SIMBA_040 | reverse complement strand
CGTGTCGGAGGGGTTGAGGCGCTGTTGCACTTCACTGAAATAACTCACCAGCGCACTTTGCTTTTGCAAGTGTTCGGCTTGCGTGTCCACCAGTGTGCGGTAGAGCGCCAACAGCCCGCGATACAACACGGGGTCGCACGTGTAAGGGGTGTTGAACGCGCGATAGCCCTGGTCGGTGCTGAACCCCAGTTGGTATTGCAGGTCGGTCAGCCAGGGCGTATCGAGATAC
>NZ_JAWRXI010000458.1:0-229 GCF_046535075.1 Brevibacillus sp. SIMBA_040 | reverse complement strand
ATTCACAATCCAAGCATCAAACAAAAACTCAATGATCGAGCTCACAACAAAATCCCCTTTACTTTGCGGCCCCTCGGTATACCTGAACGATAAAGACTCCGGTGCTATTCAGGAGTAAAAAATACAACATCCAAGTGGCAACACATGATAATCAAAAGCATAAAATGGATTTCAAAAGACAACAAAGGGGACAGATTTATTTTTACGCTTTTCATGCAAGAAAATAAAT
>NZ_JAWRXI010000457.1:0-229 GCF_046535075.1 Brevibacillus sp. SIMBA_040 | reverse complement strand
GCTCAAATGGATCTCCTGCATTGCTGCAGCATCCAAATTCCAGAGAGTAAATCTAGCCTTCTCCTGAGCCTCAGTTTGAGCCCGGGTCCACGCAGATATAAAAACTCGCATGTGCTGTGCGATCTCACGCTGCCTTTTCAATTGTTGATAACTTAGCTTAATGCCGTGAGCGCCAAAATTTGCTTTGAAAACCTCACTCTTAGGCAACAGCATTAAGCCAGCCGCGCTA
>NZ_JAWRXI010000456.1:0-229 GCF_046535075.1 Brevibacillus sp. SIMBA_040 | reverse complement strand
GCACCACCTGCCCCATCACCGGGGGTGTCTGCCCGGCCTTGAACGATTTCGCGATGTCGCCCAGGACCGGTGGAATGTCCTTCCCGGCGTTGGCCATCATCAGCGGGCCTGCTGCCGGCATCCTCTTGAGCGACTCATCAGAGCCGAACATCGACTTGCCTGCAAAAGAGCCCAGGGCATCGCCTCCCAGGTAACCGACAGTGCCCCCGATGGCGGCGCCGATAGCGCC
>NZ_JAWRXI010000455.1:0-229 GCF_046535075.1 Brevibacillus sp. SIMBA_040 | reverse complement strand
CCTCAACGTTTTCAACTGCCAAAGTTGTTCAGGCAACAGGCCAGGATTCAGCGGGACTCCACGTCTAGTAATGCTATCAAACGCCGCTGGTCTATGACTCAGCTCACTTATCTCCAGCGTTTCGAGGCGCGGGAACATTTCCAGTACCCTGCCCAGACCATCGGAGGGATACGACACTGTTAGCGAGACGACGGCATTGAACTCCGTCCTCATAGATTGATAAACCCCG
>NZ_JAWRXI010000454.1:0-229 GCF_046535075.1 Brevibacillus sp. SIMBA_040 | reverse complement strand
ATTTCTAACAACACACTTAGAAGATATATTAGTAGAGAAGTTAGAAAAGTAGTTTTGATATCCATTTGCAGAATGTATGCAAAAGAAATCTTTAGGATCTCCATATTCCTCGCAATAAAAACGATAGAGCGCATCTGGTAATCTTGCATTAAACTGTACGATAAAACCGATTCTTAATCCAATATCGTCTTTTAGCTTATGAATATTGTCTAAAACAGTCGCTGCCGAC
>NZ_JAWRXI010000453.1:0-229 GCF_046535075.1 Brevibacillus sp. SIMBA_040 | reverse complement strand
ATCAAGATCTTTGAAAAAACTTGTTATGGTTTTCTTCTTTTTTTTAACTTCAGCCTTATTTTCTGTATCGTTGGCTTGATAAAAATTCTTTCTGTTATCTTGAATGAAGTTTTCCGCTTGCTTATACACTTCCATGGAATCTGCTGCAAAAACATTTCGTTTAAAATGTTGTCGGTCTTTATAGGTATAATAGACATCTTCCTCATGCTCGCCCATAGGAATGAAATCG
>NZ_JAWRXI010000452.1:0-229 GCF_046535075.1 Brevibacillus sp. SIMBA_040 | reverse complement strand
AAATAGGATACTAAATCTTTGCCGATATCTCCACCATTTTCTAATGCATACAAACCTGCAACAATTCCTCTTACATTATCTGATAAAGTTACACTTGAATCAATTACTTGCCATTTTCCATCTACTTGATGTTGAGTTTGCCCATTAGAATAACGATATTGATTTTGTCCGTCCGTAATAGAAATCCACATTCCGTCCGGATCAATAAATCTTATAGGGTTGTTTATTG
>NZ_JAWRXI010000451.1:0-229 GCF_046535075.1 Brevibacillus sp. SIMBA_040 | reverse complement strand
GGGGAGAGAATAAAGAACTAGAACAACCCTTGCTTTGTAATAAATAAATTAATTACTATTTACATTTCAAATATATCCTCTTTAGTTTGAAAAAGGATTACTGCATATCTACTTCAATTTTTAATGTTTTGACAACTATAGAGTTAACGAAGTGTGCTAGTAATAATGTAGTATCTTTTTCGGGATAAATGCTTTTGAGCTCATGATTAATGTGATGATCATTATTAAA
>NZ_JAWRXI010000450.1:0-229 GCF_046535075.1 Brevibacillus sp. SIMBA_040 | reverse complement strand
GAAACTTCTTACGGACAGGTTGAAAAAACGCTTTAATAACGAAAAAAATTAGATGGATCAAAACTTATTTATAACACGACATGATCTGTCGCTTTGCTGAAATACCTTTGTATTATAACAATTTAACAAGCAAATAAAAACACCATGATGTGATAAAATTCATATTAAATCTCATTAATGAGAACTTAATAACTGTTAAAAAATATTAAATTTGCAAAATTATAATAAC
>NZ_JAWRXI010000035.1:0-22170 GCF_046535075.1 Brevibacillus sp. SIMBA_040 | reverse complement strand
GCGGACGTAGCTCAATTGGTAGAGCGTCGCCTTGCCAAGGCGAAGGTCGAGGGTTCGAGACCCTTCGTCCGCTCCATAACATGTGCCCTTAGCTCAGCTGGATAGAGCGTTTGACTACGAATCAAAAGGTCGGGAGTTCGAATCTCTCAGGGCACGCCACTATATCGTATGGAATCGAAGAGTAGGAATTAGTCCTACTCTTTTTTGCATAATTCCTTTCATAATTTTACAAATTTTAAGCGTTTTTTCCTTGTATCTCCTAGTCTCATCTATTACTTTAGAATGAGGATGCACATTTTGCCTATGTAGTTGCTGTTTACACATGACAGAAGAATACAATGGAACAGGAGTTGTATCTACATGAACCCAATAAAAATGGAACAAACGCATCCCTCCGTATTGAAATTAATAGACAATATAGAAAAAGTATTAATCGGAAAAAGATCTGTCATCGAAATGCTGGTGGCAGCTGTATTAGCTAACGGCCATGTTTTGCTGGAGGATGTACCAGGTGTAGGGAAAACCATGCTGGTGCGCGCATTAGCGAAATCAGTAGGTGGAGAATTCAAGCGTATACAGTTTACTCCAGATTTATTGCCGACAGATGTAACTGGTGTCGCTATTTTTAATCAGAAGAGCCTGGAATTCGAATTTCGCCAAGGACCACTCTTCGCCAATGTGATCCTAGCAGATGAGATCAACCGGACTTCACCAAAGACGCAATCCTCCCTTTTAGAGGCTATGGAGGAGCGTTCGGTCACTGTCGATGGCGTAACTTATCGTTTGCCTGAGCCTTTTTTTGTAATGGCGACACAAAACCCGCTGGAATACGAGGGAACCTTCCCGCTGCCTGAAGCACAGCTGGATCGCTTCCTCATGCAATTGCGATTGGGCTATCCAAGCGTCGAAGAGGAAATGCGCATGCTGTCCAGATTCTCTGATGCCAATCCACTGGAACAACTGGAACCAGTGATGACAGCAGGGGAGCTGGCGCAGCTGCAGCAACAGGCATCTGCTGTTAAAATATCTGAGGGCGTCAAGGAATATATCGTACGTCTCTGCCATCGTACACGGGATCATCATCATGTTTATTTAGGGGTAAGTCCTCGTGGCTCACTCGCTCTTTATCGGGCTTCACAAGCATTGGCCTTCGTTAGGGGACGGGAGTACGTCATTCCTGACGATGTGAAGGAGCTCGTACCGCTCATTTTTGCTCACCGGATGATGGTAAAGCCGGAATCTCGTCTGGAAGGATCGACTGTGGAACGGATATTGACGGCGATCTTGTCTGAAACCCGCGTTCCAGTAAGTTGAGGCGGTGACTATGCATGAGACAGCAAAGATGGGGTAAAGTCAAAGTCATTGGATTAGTAGTAGTTACCTATATATTCGCAAAGTTTCAAGGCGGGTTTTCTAGCTGGTTTTTGTTTTACAGCAGCCTAGGCTTTTTCGTATACCAAATGCTTGCTTACTATCTGATGTTTGCGACCTTGGAGGTCGTGCGTGAAGTAGATCGAATCCGCTTGCAGGATGGGGATAGTGTGATTGTTACCATCCGCTTGCGTAGGCGAATTTGGTTTCCACTGGGTTGGAATATGATCGTCGAGCCACTACCTGATCGGATTGCAGGTGTTTACGAGCCGCATCGGCAGCTGGTTTTTCCATGGTTCAGACGGGAAGTAGAGTTTCGTTATGTCATTCCAAATTTGCCGCGGGGTCATTACCGACTGACGAATTGTATCGTAAGTGGCGGTGATTTTTTTGGCCTTTTTGAGCGTAGACAAGTATTCCCGCTCTCAGATGAATTTCTCGTCTATCCTAGATACAAGGAGCTGACCCATTGGGCATTAGGTGATGGAAGCTTCAGTGGAAATGTGCATGTATCTCATCGGCGATCAGATGATGTAGCGGCTGTTCGAGGAGTTCGGGAGTATCACCGTGGCGATCGACTCAGCCAAATTCATTGGAGAGCCTCTGCCCGGGGTACGGGTTTAAAAACAAAAGAGTTTGAGCATCAGGCGATGAACCAGGCGGTCTTTTTCCTCGACGTAGAAAGAGAAAGCTATCGCGATAAGCCAGTACAGCTATTTGAGACAGCCGTAAAGCTAACTGCGAGCTTGATCGCCTATGCGAACCGCAATCAGTATCATTACGGTCTCGTCTACAAGCAAATCGAGCGTATTTCCTTGGCGCCATCAGTCTCTCATGCGCATCTGCTTCGCGTGTTTGATCAATTAGCGCGAGTAATGCCAGAGGGAAGCGACCCTTTTGCCAAAATCATTGGACGCGAAGCACTGGAGCAACCGCAGGGGGTAACGCTTATCATCGTAACTCCCCGGGTTGAAAAAGAGCTCATCGGCAGACTCATTGCCCTCACGCAAAAAGGCAGACGGGTTCAACTGTTCTACGTACACGCTGAACAAACGCTCTCTGACGAACAAAAGCGGGTGCTGCAGCTGCTTATGGCAAACAAGGTCACATGTACGTCTATCCACATGGAGAATCACGAGTGGAAGCGGATTGGAGGTGCTTAGACTCATGAACGTATGGAAACGCCCAACGATCTTGGAGTGGGTCTCAGCGCTTTTATTGTTCCTGTTGCTGCGAGAATGGCTTTTCCCAATGCAAGAGCTGACAGATACAGGTATTTTGTGGCCGTTCTATATTATCGCCGCGGGCGTACTCATCATCGATGTACTTGTACCTTTTAGATGGATGACACTCCCCATCAAGCTGCTCGGACTGCTGTGGCTGCTACATGCAACGTTGTTCGATACTCCCTTGTTTGGGACGGAATGGCTTGACGAGCTGTATGGGAACATTGTCCGTGATTTCCCGCTTGCTTTGCAGCAGAACTGGGCAGATATGTCGCTTGTATCACGCAATGCCATGTTTGATCTGGCTCTGCTTATTTTGATATCCATGCTGACGTACCTGGTTCTGGAGCAAAGACAAGGACTCTGGTTTGTATTTTTGACTGAGCTCTATTTGTGTGTCCTGGATACGTTTTTGCCTTATGATGCGAGCGCAGGGATTGTCCGTACGTTCATTTATGGCTTCTTGCTCTTGACCGTCAGTCATTTGACTAAAATGACAAGCATGGCTACCTTGGCTGGAAAGAAAGCGCGAATTCTGGGGAATTCAGTGCTGGCCTCCCTTTTGATCATCGCCATTAGTGTGGGGATCGGTTACGCTGCTCCGAAAAAAGACGCAAGCTGGCCTGATCCGGTCGCGTTTTTGACGGGGAGTGATAACAATGCTCCCGTTGGTGTCATGAAGAAGGTTGGCTATGACAACAATGATGAGCGATTGGGCGGTCCGTTTTTGCAGGATAATACGATGGTGTTCATTGCCACCACCAACGAGCGAAGCTATTGGCGCGGAGATTCCAAGGATGTTTATACCGGTATAGGCTGGGAAAAGGAAAAAGCCAACTATGAATCCATTCTGGACCCGCAAAACCATGAATGGAAAGAAGTATTGTTCCACGGCTTTGAGACCAAAAAGGTAGATGCTACGCTGGAGTTTAAGGGACCGCAGCAGTTCGCAACCATTTTTTACCCAGGGCAATTGAAAAAAGTCAGTGACTACGCACCACCTAATGCGACGGTGGTCTATGACTTGATGAACCAGCAGCTAGAGGTACGTGCAGGGAAGACGACTCTGATCCAGCTGGAAGGGACACAGGAAAAGTCTGTGACCAGACCAAATGGAACGCTGCTGAAGCTGAATCAATACAACGTAGAAGCAGAAGTACCGATTGTTAGTGAAAAAGCTGTCACACAAGCAGGCACAGACTATCCAAGGGACATCAGGGAGCGCTATTTGCAGATTCCGGCTACTCTCCCTCCGCGGGTCAAAGAACTGGCACAGACGGTAACCAAGGATGCGAAAACGCCTTATGAAAAAGTGAGAGCAATCGAGAATTACTTACGCTCGAGTGGAAAATATAAGTATGAAACGAAGGATGTTCCTGTACCGCAAGAAGGTCAGGATTTCGTTGATCATTTCCTGTTTGACAGTATGCGAGGCTATTGTGACCATTTCTCTACCTCAATGGCTGTCATGCTGCGTACACTGGATATCCCGACACGCTGGGTAAAAGGCTTTGCACCAGGAGAGCGCGTAGGCACGGATAACCAGAACAATGAGATTATGGAGATACGCAACAAGGATGCTCACTCGTGGGTAGAGGTGTACTTCCCGGGACATGGCTGGATTCCTTTTGAAGCAACCAGTACCTTTATGTCTCCGGTTCGGTTTAACTACGATCTCCAAACATCGCAGCCACAAATTCCAATTCCGCTTCCTGATTTGGGGAACACAGCATCTCCAGACCGTGGGGATGGTCGTTTCAATGAATTGGAGGAAGGGGACGCTGTATCGAGTAAACGTTTTTCAATCCCATGGCAGGTAAATGCTGGGGTGGTCGCTTTGCTTGCAGTGGCGGGTGTCGTAGCATATCGTCGGAAAAAAGATATTCAAGTATGGTGGCTTCGCAGGCAAATTCATAATGAGCGGAGTACGCAATATAAGGATCGCTACAACCTGTTGATTCGCATGGTAGAGAGTGTTTACGCACGCAGACGAGCAGGGGAAACCTTGCGCGAGTACGTGAACAGGCTCACGATTCCAGGTGACAAAAGACAGGATCTGCGTTACCTGACCGAGATATACGAACGAGCAATTTACGGCTTCAAGGAGATGGAACAGAAGGCACGTACAGTGGCAGAGCAGGTAATAGAAAGATTGATCCGTCAACTGAAGCCTTGAACAAAGACGTTTCATCTGCTAGAATGACGATCAATGAGACTCGTATAATGATCAGGAATATGGCCTGAAAGTTTCTACCGCCAACCGTAAATTGAGCGACTACGAGGATAGCACTTCGGATTTTTGTACATGCAACCGCACATGTGTACACAAGCTGGGACGCTGCCTCCGTATGATTTTTCGGAGGTAACAGTCCCGGTTTTTTTGCAAATATGCGACAACTTGTATTCACATCCGGGGGAAGCGGAAATTTGCACGTCCTGTGCATTACAGGAGAAGGGGGAAGTCATGGACAAGTCAGTGGAAATGGTCGTCGTACTTGATTTCGGAGGCCAATACAATCAATTGATCGCACGTCGTGTTCGCGATCTGGGTGTTTACAGCGAATTGGTACCATTCAATACGCCTGTGGAGAAAATTAAGGAAATGAAACCAAGGGGGATTATTTTCTCTGGTGGTCCAGCAAGTGTCTACGAAGAAGGAGCGCCAAAAGTAGACCCTGCTATTTTTGAACTGGGCTTGCCAATCCTGGGTATTTGCTATGGTATGCAGCTGATGAGCCACATGCTCGAAGGTAAAGTGGAGCGCGCCGGAAAACGCGAGTACGGTAAAGCAGAGCTTCGTTTGCAAGAGGCACACAACCTGTACGAAAAATGGGATGCAAGCGAAATCGTATGGATGAGCCACTCTGATAAAGTAGTAGAGCTCCCAACCGGTTTCCGTGTGGACGCAGTAAGCGATAGCTGCCCGGTAGCTGCGATCAGCCACCCAGAAAGAAAGCTGTACGGTGTTCAATTCCACCCAGAAGTTCGCCATACGGTAAAAGGGACGGAGTTTATTGGCAACTTCCTGTTTAATGTTTGTGGATGTGAAGCGAATTGGAGCATGACTACGTTCATCGAGGATGAAATTGCTCATATTCGTGAAACAGTTGGCAACAAGCAGGTACTGTGTGCACTGAGCGGAGGAGTAGATTCCTCTGTAGTAGCTGCGCTGATCCACAAAGCAATTGGAGATCAATTGACTTGCATGTTCGTTGACCATGGATTGCTGCGCCAAGGAGAAGCTGAAGGCGTGATGGAAACATTCGCTGACAAGTTTTCTATGAAGGTAATCAAAATTGATGCTCGCGAGCGCTTCATGAGTAAGCTGAAAGGCGTTTCTGACCCTGAGCAAAAACGTAAAATCATCGGTAACGAATTTATTTACGTGTTTGATGAAGAAGCTGGCAAGCTGACAGATATGGACTTCCTGGCACAAGGCACACTGTATACCGACATCGTTGAGAGCGGAACGGCAACGGCTCAAACGATCAAGTCTCACCATAACGTCGGTGGTTTGCCTGAAGACATGAAATTCACTTTGATTGAACCATTGAAAACACTATTCAAGGATGAAGTACGTAAATTGGGTACCGAGTTGGGCTTGCCAGATGAGATCGTATGGCGTCAGCCTTTCCCAGGTCCAGGACTTGGCATTCGTGTTTTGGGTGAAGTAACAGAAGAAAAGCTGAAAATTGTTCGTGAATCCGATGCAATTCTTCGTGAAGAGATTGCCAAAGCAGGTCTCGATCGCGAAATCTGGCAATACTTCACGGCTCTGCCGAATATGACAACAGTTGGAGTAATGGGAGATGTGCGTACGTACTCTTACACAGTTGGGATTCGCGCAGTAACTTCCATTGACGGTATGACTGCTGACTGGGCGCGCATTCCTTGGGATGTGCTTGAGAAAATCTCGACTCGTATCGTAAACGAAGTAGATAACGTAAACCGTATCGTGTACGATGTTACGTCCAAACCACCAGCAACGATCGAGTGGGAGTAATAAAAACACGGATGTTTACTGGCAAGTAAAAATTAACGTTCGTATTTTCGTTGACATATGTTAGCTCACCTGTTACACTTCTCAATGTGTAAAAGGTACATAGGAAGGTTCGTATATTCTCGGGAATATGGCTCGAGAGTTTCTACGGGGTCGCCATTAACGACCTGGCTACGAACAAAATGTCAACGGGATGCGTTATTGTTATTATTTTTGAAATTGTCCCCGATGTGTTTTGTGAAAAGGCCAGGCGCATACTATGAGCGTCTCGGCCTTTTTTTGTTACTACAACCATGACATGGGGGGACTAGAGGTGCGGAAGTATTTTGAGTTCGACAAACTAGGCACCAATTACCGCCGCGAAATTATCGCGGGTATCACAACGTTTTTGGCAATGGCATACATCTTGGCAGTAAATCCTTTCATACTCAGTGGTGCTGATCTACCGCCTGAACTCAAGGCAAATTATCCGGAATTCAATTCAGTGTTTACAGCAACAGCTCTTGCAGCAGCAATTGGCTCCCTGTTGATGGGGTTCCTCGGACGTTTGCCAATTGGACAGGCACCAGGTATGGGGTTGAATGCTTTTTTCACCTATACAGTTGTTTTAACGATGCAAATTCCTTGGCAGCAGGCTCTCGCCGGCGTTTTCCTGTCTTGTACAATCTTTTTGATTCTCTCTCTTACAGGTGTTCGTGAAGCAATTATTAAGGCGATTCCACAAGGCTTGAAATATGCTGTATCTGCAGGGATTGGACTTTTTATTGCTTTTATCGGTTTGAAAAATGCAGGGATCGTGGTAGCGAATGAGGCAACCTTCGTGGCATTGGGCCACCTAACCTTCTTCCATGAAGGAATGAAGCCAGAAGAGATTCTAGCTGCAAAAAATGCACTGCTGGCTGTTTTTGGTCTGATTGTTACCGTTGTTCTGCTCTCTCGTAAAATCAATGCAGGTATTTTTATCGGTATGGTAGTAACTGCAGTGGTAGGGATGATTTTTGGATTGGTAAGTCTGCCAGGCAGTATCGTTGCGCCAGTTCCAAGTATCGCGCCTACATTTGGTGCGGCGTTCCAATATCTCGGAGATCCTTCTGCATTGTTCACTATGAACATGCTGATTGTTGTCCTGACGTTCTTGTTTGTTGATTTCTTCGATGCGACAGGTACTCTCTTGGGTGTTGCCAGTCAAGCTGGTCTATTAAAAAAGGATGGCAATCTGCCGCGACCAGGAAAAGCGCTTGCTTCTGATGCGGTTGCCGGTATGGCAGGTGCAGTTCTGGGTACATCAACAACGACAGCTTATGTTGAATCGACAGCGGGGGTAGCTGCAGGTGGTCGCTCCGGTTTTACTGCGATTGTAGTAGGGGTAATGTTCCTGTTGGCATTGTTCTTCTCGCCGATTCTTGCGATTGTGACGCCAGCTGTTACAGCGCCAGCATTGATCATTGTTGGCGTACTGATGGCTTCCCATGTTGCGCATATTGCTTGGAAGGATTTGGACGAGGCGTTCCCGGCATTCCTGACCATTCTTCTGATGCCGCTGACTTACAGCATCGCAACAGGTATTGCTACTGGTTTCATCGTTTATCCAGTGATGAAGGTGTTGAAAGGCAAAGCGCGTGAAGTACATCCAGCCATGTACGTATTGTTCTTCGTCTTCCTGGCGTACTTCATCTGGCTGCGCGAATAGAATAAAAGAATAGCGGCTTCCTGTCTATGAGACAGGAGCCGTTTTTTGTTTACCTAAACTCCTGCGCTTGCATATTTGCCTCTATCTGATGTATGATGGGAAAAATCTTTTTGAAGAGGGATCCACGATGAGATGTAATTACGTATTCCTTCAACAGCATCACCACGGCTAGAGCGTTTGTATCTTCGGAAATTTTTCCGCAGGTGCAAGCGCTTATTGTGCTTTGTGCCTGCGGTGGTGATTTTTTAAGCCATGCGGGCATGTAGCTGCCCTGCATGGCTTTTTGCATTTTCGCAATAAAAAATAAGAGAAGGAGCGATCGACCATGGAAAACGGAATACTGAGAAGCGTAAAAGGAACCAAGGATTTCATGCCACAGGAGCAAATGATTCGAAATCGGATTCGCCGCACTCTGGAGAGCGTGTTTGAAGCGTATGGATGCAAGCCGCTGGAGACACCCATGATTCAGTACTACGAGCTGCTCGCATCGAAGTATGGGGGCGGTGAGGAAATCCTGAAGGAGGTATATCGCCTAAGTGATCAGGGAGAGCGGGAGCTGGCACTGCGCTATGATTTGACAGTTCCTTTGGCCAAAGTAGTCGGTATGAATCCCGAAATGCGGATGCCCTTCAAGCGCTATGAAATAGGGAAGGTCTTTCGCGATGGTCCAGTCAAGCCAGGCAGATTCCGTGAGTTTATCCAGTGTGATGTAGATATTGTCGGGACGTCCTCGATGCTTGCGGAAGCAGAGCTGATCAGTATGGCGTTTGCTGCCTATCAAAAGCTGGGTCTTCTGGTTTACATCGAGGTCAATAATCGCAAGCTGCTCTCTGGTGTACTACAGGAGCTAGGCGTCCCACTAGAGCTGGCTGGGGATGTCATGCTGTCACTCGATAAGCTGGAGAAGATTGGTGTCGATGGCATAGAGGAGGATTTGCGTGAGCGAAAAGTGGAGGAGTCCATTGTTGAGGCGATTATGTCCTTTTTGCAAACCGGTGCTCTCTCGTTGGAACAGCTGACAGAGCGTTTCTCTTCAACGCTCGTGCAAGAAGGAGCGTCTGAACTCAGACAGCTGCTTGCCTATGTACAAGAGGCAGGGGTGAAGGGTGAGGTACGATTTACGCCATTTTTGGCACGCGGCTTGGGTATCTACACGGGAACGGTATACGAAATTTTTCTGCAGGATCGAAGCATCACCTCAAGCATCGGGAGCGGCGGACGATATGATGAAATCATCGGACGGTTTCTCGGGGATGGCAGAGAGTATCCGGCAGTAGGAATATCGTTTGGACTCGATGTGATTCTGACGGCGCTGGCGATGCTCCCTGCGGCGTCGGAAGAGCGTGCAGCTGATGTGCTTGTTGTGCCGCTCGGGACGGAAGCAGCCAGCCTCGCATTGGCTAATCAGCTGCGAGCCAGCGGAATGAAGGTAGAGCTCGAGCTCACAGGTAAGCGACTGAAAAAAGCACTGGATTACGCGAATAAGGAGCAGATTCCATTTGTGGTGATTTACGGGGAAAACGAGGCCAATAGTGGAAATATCGTGATCCGGGATATGCGCCGTGGAGCCGAGCAGACAATGCCATTGGATGAGATGCAGCAGTGGCTTATGACAGCTCAATAAGGTGGTGTTCATTTTTTCCACATTCAGGTAGGATAGGGGAAAAGGGAGGCGATGGCGTGAGGAAATCGGTCTTTGTGCTAGGCTGTATGATGTTATTTGGGGGGCTGGTGGTGCCCGCACAAGCGGAGGAACATGTAAGCTCTGACAAAGCTATTTATCAGGCAAAAGTGACTATCGACCCTCAAAGGAAGCACATCACAGGCAGCGTAGACATTACATTTTGGCCAAAGGATACCAAGCACGCGTACCTCCACCTCTACCCATATGCCTTTGCGAGCGAACATTCTGGTGCGCAGTGGGATCAACTTTTAGGCAATGATCCAACACTTGCGACGTATGCTAGTACAAAGCTCTCTGTAGATGGAAAACTGGTAGAGGGAAAGCGTTCGGGGACGATTCTCGAAGTACCATTGGCTGAGGAGGATGACAAGAAGGCCAGACCAACGCCAACGAAAATAGCGCTAGACTTCGATCTGACACTCCCGCATAACGATGGCAGGATGTCCTATGATGATCACTCCATCTGGTTGGGCAATTGGCTGCCAATTCTGGCGGTAGAGGATCAGCATGGCTGGCACCTCGACCCGTACGAGCCAACCGGCGATCCCTTTTACAGCAAGAACGCAGACTATGAAGTAGATGTAACCTTGCCAGAGGGCTATCAGCTTGCCAGTTCGGCAACAGATTCTTCTGCTGAAGTAAACACTTCTCCATCGGGAAACAGGACTTATCTTTTGCGAGCAGATGACGTACGAGATTTTGCCCTCGTTATCATGGATGGGACTTATAAACGACTGGAGGGAAAAGTTGGGGATACTGTTATCAGAACATGGTGGCGAAATACAGATGACGAAGATGGAGCAAAGCATGTTCATGATGCAGCAGCCGCGTCACTGGAATATTTCAATAGCCAGTTCGGGACCTATCCCTATAAGGAATATGATGTGGTACGTGTTGGAGGAGAGATTAATGGCATGGAATACCCTGCTCTAGTCTTTTTGGATGGCAGCCACTTCACATTCGGTGGGACAAATGCCACGGCAACTGTTGTGCATGAAACCGCACATCAGTGGTTTTACGGCTTGATCGGAAATGATCAAATCCACGAAGCCTGGCTGGATGAAGGGTTCACAGAATATGCCTCACTCGCGTTTCTATCTAACAAATATCCGGAGGTCGGGTTCGAGCGTGTCCGAAAACGGTTGATGTATGGAACGATTGTACCGTTCTATGTGCAGGAAGAATTGCGTCCCTGGCAAGAGCTCGCTACCTTTCCAGACAATCAGAGCTACAGCGATTTGGTCTACTCCCGTACATCATCCATGCTCTGGATGCTTCGAGGAGCATGGGGGGAGAAGCGACTGCATGATGTGCTTCACCAGTACGTCCGGAAATACAGGCTAGGAATTGCCGACGGTGAGGCCTGGAAGGTAGTGCTTTCTGATGCTGCAGGAGAAGACGCTAGTAGCTTCCTCGATTACTGGCTGAAGCTCGATATGAGCCAGCAGGATGCGGCAGCCGCTTGGTTAGAGCGTCAACGAAAGGCACCAAAGTAGTATCGAACAAGAATGGTGAGACGTGTAAAGGCAGGGGATCGCCATGTGGCGAAATAGGTGGGTGCTCAGCGTAGTGGTGGGAGTAGTGCTTGCCGGATTTCTATGGGAGAAGCCATGGACATCACTGGCTGGGGCGGGTGATGATAGCGGCAAGTCACTGGAACCACCGCCCGCTCAAGTAACGTATCGGGCAGACGTATGGATGGATATGAAGGAACGGGTTGTAACCGGCACGCTGGCTGTTCGTTTTGCACCACAGGATGACAAGGCTTTTTTTCACTTATACCCAAATGCGTTTCAACCAACTGCCGATTTGAGCGGTGTGAACTGGGAGCAGGTGCTCGGAAAGCAACGTGAGCCAGGGGGAATTGCCATTACCGATGTTCGTGTAGACGGTCAGGCAGTTGATGTGGTTTACGCAGGGAAGACGAATACCCTGCTGCGAGTCCCGCTCCCTGTCAGCAAGCAGCAGCTGAGGCAGACAGAAGTAGAAATGAGCTTCCGACTGCAGGTCCCGTATAATAATGGACGTCTGTCGTTCAACGATCACGCCATGTGGCTAGGCAACTGGCTGCCGATTCTTTCGGTCAAGGATGCGGACGGCTGGCGTCTCGACCCGTATTCCTCCATTGGCGATCCCTTTTACAGCAGTATGGCTAATTATCATCTGCGCGTGCATCTCCCACCAGGCTTTCAGCTCGCTACAAGCGGAATCGAGAGTGTAGCTGTCGTCACCGAGACTCGTCCAGAGCGCCGAAGTACATATGAGCTGGATGCGTGGAACGTTCGTGATTTTGCGATGGTGATTATGGATGATACGTATCGCCAGACGAGTAGCAAGGTAGGGGATACGACCGTCAATACATGGTGGCAGCTAGGAGATGATCCTGCAATCGCCATGCGTCTCCATCAGATTGCCAGTAAATCGTTAACCTATTACAGTGAGCAATTCAGTGCCTATCCTTATAAAGAATACGATGTCGTCAAAACGGGCGGCTTTTTTGGCGGGATGGAGTATCCATGCATCGTTTTTATCCAAGACGACCTGTTTAACCGCAGTGACCCGATGGGCGAGGCTGTGGTGGCACATGAGACCGCACATCAATGGTTTTACGGGCTGATTGGCAACGATGAGGTGCGCGAGGCATGGCTGGATGAGAGTTTGACAGACTATGCGACGATGGCGTTTCTGGAGCAGCTGGATGCCGATCGTGCGAAAGGCTATATCCATTTGAGAGTCAGTCAGTCAAGAGCGGCCGAGGCTTATGCTGCTCGCGGCTTGACCGCATGGCATAGTGTAGAACAATACCCGGACTGGAAAAGCTATAATGATCTCGTTTACGGGCGGGCTGGCGTCATGTGGTGGACTTTGAAGGAAGCGTGGGGCGCTGAGCGGCTGCATCAGATTTTGCGAAATTATGTAACGGAGCATCAATATAGCCAAGCAAGCGGAAAACGACTCGTGGAAATTTTCTCGGATGCTTCTGGTGCAGATGCCACCCCATTTTTTGATTACTGGCTTGGATTGAAGCTGGATAAGGCGGCTTTAGCAGAAGAATGGGTAAAAAGGGTTAAACACGAATGATAAAATGAAACTCTTTTTACAATGTTCGGAAGCGAGGTTGACAGGCAAACTTTCTCCCTGATAAACTGAATATGTTGAAAGCGAACGAGTACGAATAGCCCAGGCGATGAGTACGGCAGAAAAGCCGTTAGTCGGTTGGGTTTTCTTTTGAAGATACTAAACGGTCATGACTGTTTTCCCCTCTCGTCGGGGGACAAAAGTGTTTGACCGCGAGTGGTTACATCCACTTTTATGAAAAAAGTAGGGGGCGAAGAGTGCATGGTCAAGCCGTTGGTTGGGGTTATTATGGGCAGCACGTCGGACTGGGAAACGATGAAGGAAGCTTGCACGATTCTGGATGAGCTGCAAGTGCCTTATGAGAAAAAGGTAGTGTCAGCTCACAGAACGCCAGACCTGATGTTTACGTATGCAGAGAGCGCCAAAAGCCGCGGTCTGGAGGTCATCATCGCTGGGGCAGGCGGTGCTGCTCACTTGCCGGGAATGGTAGCTGCCAAAACGGAGCTGCCTGTCATCGGGGTACCGGTCAAGTCTTCAAACCTGAATGGCTTAGATTCGCTTTTGTCTATCGTGCAGATGCCAGGCGGAGTACCAGTAGCGACTGTAGCGATCGGGAAAGCGGGAGCGATCAATGCTGGACTGTTGGCAGCACAGATTTTGGGAATCAAATATCCGGATATTCAGGAACGCTTCGTCATCAGACGAGATGAGGTGCGGAATAAAGTGCTGGAAGCGAGTGAACTGGAATGACAAACAAGGATAGCAAGCTGATAAAACCAGGATCAACGATAGGCATACTTGGCGGAGGACAGCTTGGACGCATGATTGCGCTGGCTGGACGAGCTATGGGCTACCGGTTTGTTACGATGGACCCGACAGAGGATGCACCATGCGCACAGGCAGCCGACAGGCAAATTGTCGCCAGCTACGATGATGTAAAAGCTGCGATGCAGCTCGCTTCTGTCAGTGATGTGATATCATATGAGTTTGAAAATGTGGATGCACAGGTGGCAGAGGTTTTGGAAAGCCAGGCGTATGTACCACAGGGAAGCCAACTTTTGCGCATCACCCAAAACCGAATTCGGGAAAAAACAGCAATCCGTGAGATCGGGATTCCGGTTGCTCCTTTTTGCGTAGTGAACAGCCTGGAGGACTTGCAGGCAGCCGTTCGTGCACTTGGCTTGCCAGCTGTTATGAAGACCGCCACAGGTGGTTATGATGGAAAAGGTCAGTGGGTGCTGAGAAGCGAAGCAGAGCTTACGGAAGCTTACGAAACATTGGCGAAGGCGGGAACTGAGCTGATCGTCGAGCAGTTCATCCCATTTCAGATGGAGCTTTCCGTCATTGCGGCACGTAATCCTGCAGGAGAGCTGGCTGTTTTTCCAACAGCAGAAAACATTCACGAGGAAAACATTTTGCATTTGAGTATTGTACCTGCGCGCGTCTCGGACGAAGTAAAGAAGCGTTCCGAGGAAATCGCCCGCACGATCGTAGAAAAGCTCGATGTAGTTGGCTTGATTGCAGTTGAGCTGTTTTTGACAGCTGATAATCAGCTGTACGTGAATGAGCTGGCTCCACGCCCGCATAATTCCGGACATTACACCATGGACGCATGCGTGACCTCGCAGTTCGAACAACACGTCCGCGCAGTATGTAACCTGCCTTTGGGATCAACAGAGTTGCTCTCGCCCATCGTCATGGTTAATATTTTGGGAGAGCATCTACAGCCTGTTATTGATCGAATCGACAAGCTGCCGCCAACTACCAAGCTTCATCTGTATGGAAAGGCAGAGAGCAAGGTGAAGCGGAAAATGGGGCATATCAATGTGCTCGCCCCTACTGTGGAGGAAGCGCTCGCCCGCATAGAAGAACTCGAAATCTGGACCAATAAAACGGAGGTATCATCATGATTGAACGTTATTCCCGACCAGAAATGCGTGCTATTTGGACCGAAGAAAACAAATTCAAGGCTTGGCTGGAAGTCGAAATCCTCGCATGTGAAGCATGGTCCAAGCTCGGAGTTATCCCGGAAGAAGACGTGAAGAAGCTGTGGGAAGGCGCTAGCTTTGACATTAACCGCATTTACGAAATCGAGGAAGAAACTCGCCATGACGTAGTGGCGTTTACCCGCGCGGTTTCGGAAACATTGGGCGAAGAAAAGAAATGGGTACACTACGGACTGACGTCCACAGATGTGGTAGATACAGCCCTGTCTTACCTGCTGCGTCAGGCAAACGAGATTTTGGAAAAAGACATCGAAGACTTTATCACGATTTTGGCAGACAAGGCTCGCGAGCACAAGGATACAGTATGCATGGGCAGAACCCACGGTGTACATGCCGAGCCAACGACGTTTGGCTTGAAGCTCGCACTGTGGCATGAAGAAATGAAACGCAATCTGGCTCGTTTCCAGGCTGCCAAGAAAGAAGTGGCTTTCGGTAAAATTTCTGGAGCAGTTGGTACGTATGCCAACATCGATCCGTTTGTAGAGGCTTATGTATGCGAAAAGCTGGGACTGTCTGCGGCTCCGATCTCTACTCAAACCTTGCAGCGTGACCGCCATGCCGAATACATGGCAACACTGGCACTGATCGCGACATCGTTGGAGAAGTTTGCTACAGAAATCCGCGGTTTGCAAAAGAGCGAAATGCGCGAGGTAGAAGAAGCATTCGCCAAAGGACAAAAAGGCTCCTCCGCAATGCCGCACAAGCGTAACCCGATCGGCAGCGAAAACATCTGCGGTCTGGCTCGTGTCATCCGTGGACACATGCTTACTTCCTATGAAAATGTATCGCTCTGGCATGAGCGGGATATTTCCCACTCTTCTGCTGAGCGCGTTATTTTGCCAGATGCGACACAAGCGCTGAACTACATGCTTCGCCGCTTCATGAACATCGTGAAAAACCTGACTGTCTTCCCAGAAAACATGAAGCGCAACATGGATCGTACATTCGGTCTGATTTACTCTCAACAGGTCATGCTGAAGCTGATTGAAAAAGGCATGAGCCGTGAGCAGGCTTACGACACAGTACAGCCGCGTGCGATGCAGGCTTGGGAAGAACAACGCTCCTTCCGTGCCATTGTAGACGAGGATGCGACGGTAAGCTCTACGCTGACCAAGGAAGAGCTGGATGAGTGTTTTGATTATCGCTACCATTTGAAGCATGTGGATACGATTTTTAAGCGTCTTGGTTTGATGTAATTGAAGAAACAAGTGAGATTGGACGCCCTCCGTTTTTGTGGGGGCGTTTTTGCTTTCCTTTATTTTAATCAGTTACCATTTTAAGGAATCTTCGTCTTATGATGTAGAGGGCAGATGAACAGGGGGTATTCGCTTTGAAATCTATAAGCAGTGCTCACATTCAAATACGTGATGTTATCAAAACATATAGTGGTGATGGTGTAGGTACTACAGCGCTCGAAAACATAAATGTAACCTTGAATAAAGGTGAAGTGACAGCTATAGTAGGTCCTTCCGGATCGGGTAAATCGACATTGTTACAAGTAATTGGCACACTGGATATTCCAACGACCGGAACTATTCATTACGATGAAGTAGAGATAGGTACATTAAAGACAAAACGTCTGGCTGATTTTAGATTTGATTGTATAGGTTTTATTTTTCAGCAATTTCATTTGCTACCGACTCTAACGGCATTGGAAAATGTTATGTCTCCCTTATTACCACGTCGAGTAGGTTATGACAAGATGAGCAGGGCAGTGGAATTACTAGGTTGGGTAGGCCTGGAACATAAACGAACCGCATTGCCCTCCCAAATGTCTGGAGGGGAGCAGCAGCGTGTTGCAATTGCCCGTGCACTGGTTAATCAACCATCTTGGCTTTTTGCTGACGAGCCTACAGGTAATTTGGATACAAGCAATGGAGAGATGGTTTTCCAACTACTGCGTAAGTATCAGAAAGAATATGGGAGCGGAATCGTCTTTGTCACGCACGATCAACATTTAGCGAGTCAGGCAGACAGATTGATTGAAATGCGGGATGGACGAGTAATGTCTGATGTACCCAAGAGGTGGCATGCTTGATCCGCTATATTTGGAATAATTGGTGGCGCCATCCCGAACGATTTATTCTTCTCGTAATCGGCATGCTTACGATTAGTTCGACTCTCAGCTATTTCGTTGGTGTTACCGAGAGTAGTAATGGAACTACAGAAGACATTTTGCAGAAACGCTGGAAAGCTGCTTATCATATCGTGGTTCGGCCTGAAGGATCGCGTAGCGTGACGGAACAGGATGGGTTGCTAGAGCCAAACTATTTGAGCGGTTTATACGGGGGGATTAGTCTTGCAGACTATGAGGCAATCAAGGGGCTTGCGGATATTGAAGTTGCTGCTCCGCTGGCGCCAGTTGGATATTCGGGCACTTTATTTACGTATGGAAAAATAGAGAAACCAAAGGAAACGGGGATTTATCGCCATTTTCTTGCAGCATACAGTAATGACGGAGTGAAACAGATTGCGAAGTGGGAGCACAATAGTTATTACAAAATAGGATCTTGGCAAGGGCCACCCGAAGGTGATTTAGAGCTGCTTTCCCAATATGGGATTGGTAAATGGGCACTAGAATCAGCCGGAACATTCAATCAGTTACTTGTAGGTATTGATCCGGAGGCAGAGGCAAAATTGGTGGGGTTAGACAAGGCAATCGTACCGATTGGAAGTAGTCGATACTTTTCGGAAAAGGATAAATCCGAAACCTATGATGGGGATGATAATTGGAAGATTACCAGTCTGCCTGTTTTGGTGAGTAAGCGAATGGATACGGATTTGCTTTTTGTTAGCAAATATGAACGTTTGGACCTCCCATTTAACTCAAAGGAGGAGGCCGAACAAACGATGGAATTAATCAAACAAAATGGTGGAAAATTGTTTTTGGACAAACAAAAAAGCGTAGGTACTCCAATTGAAAAGACAGTGGAGTCGAAAGAAGCGCATCATCTTTTACTATCGAATCTCTCTCGAATAGATAGTGAAACAGGAAAAACGTTTCAACGGAAAAATGGAAATTCAGCAAGTATAAGTCCTTATATCCAAGAGAATCCGAGTCCGTTGCAGTTTCAAAAAATAACGAGCCCTTATCCCGAACGCTGGAATGTTGTCTATGAGATTGCGAGTAGAGAACCAATTATCCCAAAAGAATTAAAGGAAACACAGCTTCTATCTGAAGAGCATTACTTGGGAACATTTCGACCTGCTCACTTCGCTAAACAGTGGAACACGGCAAAAATAGAGCCACACTGGATTGGTTTTTATGATCCTGAGAGGCTGAATATTGCCAAAGATCCATTGCATGACCTACCTATTGAAACGTATCATCCAGCTTTAGCACGATTGACTTTGGACAGAAATGACAAACCAGTTAATCCGCCGATTACTTTGAAGCCTACAGATAATCCATTTGGGTTATTAACAAGTTCGCCATTGTTGTTGACTACGCTCGAAGGAGCGGCACAGTTTCTTGGAGATAAGCCAATTTCTTCCGTTCGCTTGAAAGTAAAGGGAGTAGAAAACGTAAACGAAATCAGCCAGAAGAAGTTGGAAGTCATAGCAAAAGAGATTGAAAAACGGACTGGGCTTATTGCGGATATTACGTTGGGATCATCACCTCAGCCCACTCTAATACATGTTCGTAGCAATAAAGAGGAGGAATTGGGGTGGATCGAGCAAATTTTTGTTAAGCTAGGTACGGTATTCACGCTTTTTCGTGAGACTAAACTAGGTTTTTCCGGAATCATGGGCATTGTGATGCTTGTCGCTATCACATACGTTTTTGCCACAAATCTGGTGACCCTGTACGCTAGATCTGGCGAATTTGGGTTATTAATGAGTGTAGGCTGGCGACCTGTGCATGTAGCAGGCATTATCTTCTTGGAAGCATGCTTTCTTGGAGGCTTCGTTTCGCTCATCAGTTGGGCAATTGTAGGAACAGTTGTACTACAGAATGAGACGATGATTTCGTTAGGACGTGTACTTTTCATTGGCTTTTGCGGGTTGTTCATATATATTTTGGCGGCTATACCAGCGGCAATATTAGTGAGCAAAATTTCTCCGCTAAACTTGCTTCGGACAGGAGAACTACAAGCTGGCACTCGTCGGCTCATTCGTGTACAAGGAATCTTTTCATTGGCACTTGGACATTTGCTTGGTCGGTTTCGGCGTAGTCTCCTCTCCATATTTGCTATGGCGGTTCCGACTGGATTACTGGTATTTTTCGGGTTTGTGACATATCGCTTGCAAGGGATCATGTACACATCATGGTTGGGACAATATGTTGCTGTCGAAATCAGTAAGGCGCATTACATTGCAATGATTCTCGCACTGGTGATTGCGGTCTTGACAACAGCTGAAATTATTTGGCAAAACGTTATGGAACGCAAAGGTGAGCTGCTGCTGCTAAAAGCGATTGGGTGGCGGAACGGAGCCATTTTTCGCTTGATTGTATGGGAAGGATTACTTTGCGGATTGATTGCAGCTATAAGCGGAATTTCATTGGGAATTTTGGTTATTGCTATACTCTATCGGCAATTTCCTATGGAAGATATCCAGTTATTGTTGAGTACCGGGGCTATTCCTGTCATTGTCGGGATTCTGGGAGCGATTTTTCCGGCAGTAATGGCTGTGAGATTCCGCCCGGCAGAAGGTATTCGTGGCTCGCTGAAAAACCGAAAACGAGATGAACGAGTATTACGCGTGATTTGCGCAATACTTATTTTGATATGTATGGCAGGTGCGACTACTAGTGTTGTTCGGGTTTGGCAAGCTCCTGGTTCCCAACAAGAATCAGCAACTGAAAAGATGGAAAGTGGGAAAAGTTCACCGCCATCTGATGAAGAGAACAAACAAGAAGAGGAGGGTGGCGAGAAGCTTGGCAAACTGACCGGATTTGTTCCACAACCTATACCAGACGGCAGCAAAGCTACCTACGATCTTTCCCTGCATATGAAGCCAAACGGGACTTTCGTGGCAGAAGCGACGATCCAGGTGGAAAATCTTTCAGCGGATACGTGGGATTCAGTCGTGTTTTATTTCCTCCCCAACGTGTTTACGAAGGAAAATAAACCCGATTCGATAAAAGGTGACGCTGATGTAAGAATCATAAACGTGGAGTTAAACCAGGAGCAGGCAAAGTATCAACTCACGTATGACACGCTCGAACTTCCGTTAGAGAACAAGATGGCTCCGGGGCAAAAAAAGGAGGTACGAGTCTCATACACGTTCACAGTCCCAGAAGATGGTCTGCGATTTGACAAGATGGGCCAACGTTACTTTCTCGCCCAATTCTATCCGATGCTGGCAACCTACCAGAATGGATGGAACAAGCATGACTACCGGGTGAATGGAGAGTCCTATCATACAGATCATGCAGACTTCAAACTTCGCTACGAGGTGCCACCAGGTTATCAGGTCATTACCTCTTCTGATGAGGATGGAGCGGAAGCTAAGTTGTCGGGAGAAGTAACTGTTTCAAAAGTCCGTGAGCTTTATGTGGCTGTAGTAAAAGGCGTGGATTCTCTTTCTCAAGAAGTAAATGGTGTCCAAATTCGGGTATTCGGAGAAAAGGCCAACCAAAAACAATTGGAAGCAGCACTGCAGGCGGCATCGGATGCTCTCCCTTTTTTCTTGAGCAAAATTGGCTCATATCCCCACAAACAGCTGGACATTTTGGTGGATGGCCGGGTCAGCATGGAGTATCCTGGAGTGGTAACAGTAGCTGCACAGGAAAGTTTGGCGTCTTTAAGACAGACTATCGTTCACGAGCTCGCCCATCAATGGTTTTACGGAGTGGTTGTCAATGATTCCTACCAAGAAGGATGGCTAGACGAGGGATTTGCTGAATTGGCGAGTATGATGTTTTTCATGGATCACGACAAAATAAGCGAACAAAAGGTGTGGGAGAGGACAAAAGCAGCTGCCCAGTTGGCGAAAGGGAAGCCTTCAAACTTGGCGTTAGACGATTATGACGGTGAGATATATGGAGCCTTTTATGCCGTACCGTCGCTGAGGCTGTGGGAGTTGATTTCAACTTATGGAGATGTATCAGACGGATGGCGCTTTTTACAGTCCTATTATGAACAGTATGCCTACAAGCAGGTCGACACCAAGGAATTTGTACGCTTCGCCACCGCCTATTTCCCTGTAAAAGAAAATTATTTTTCTAATTGGCTCAAACTGTAACGAAATGAAAGGCTCTCCCGTATCTATACATGCGAGAGCTTACAAGCACTCTATAAGTACCTTACAAAAGTGTAAGCTTCTTGAAAGTTAACTCGATGGTTCCCTTTCTGCATCCGTTTTAGAATGAAATCAACTCATACGGATCATGAAATGGGAGATCGATTATGAAGACTGCACTTATATATCCAAAACTCAATCATCAGCAAATCTACGAAGAATACTCTGCCAAAATATATCGCTATTTCCGTTACCGCGTGAAAAACGTTTGGGACGTGGAGGATTTGACCACGACCGTATTTATCAAGGTATACTCCAAGCTGGAACAGTACGATGGACGTCATCCGTTCGGAGCCTGGATTTTCCGCATTGCGCACAATTCATTGATTGATTACATGCGCAAAAAGAAAGAGTGCCCGGTGGACCAGGATACATTCGCTACGATGAAAGCGACCGATGAGCTGCCGGAAGAGTGCCTACTGACGCAGGAGTCGACAGAAGTGCTGTGGCAAAAGGTACATACCTTGACCAAAGACCAGCGCAACGTCATTTCGCTTCGTTACCTTGCTGACCTGAGAATGAACGAAATCGCGGAGATTCTGGGGAAAACAGAAGCATCGGTAAAAATCTTGCACTTCCGTGGAATCAAAAAGCTGCAACAAATGATGGTGGCTCATGCGTAGGGTGGACAATAGTCCTCCCTTTTTTGTTGGTTCGCTAAATCGCGGTCGCTCATCCTCGATTAGCCTCGATAGAGGTTTTCTTACTGAATTAGAAAGAAATACTCTTCCCTAGACGTACATCCTAATTCAGCAAGAATAACCTACCGCTAAATCGCGGTCGCTCACCCTTGATTAGCCTCGATAGAGGTTTTCTTACTGAATTAGAAAGAAATACTCTTCCCTAGACGTACATCCTAATTCAGCAAG
>NZ_JAWRXI010000082.1:0-364 GCF_046535075.1 Brevibacillus sp. SIMBA_040 | reverse complement strand
ATTTTATATCATGAAAAAATTAACAAGTATGTTAGGACTGCTAGCTGTAGCAGCAGGTCTAACCGCAGCAGTTGCTATGGCACCTGCTCCAGAGAAAAAAACAGTAAAATCAGCTGATACTGATTTACAATGGTTCGATCTATCCGGAAACTATATAGGTCCTGATAATCTACCTAATAAGAGGTCTGAATGCGGACAGGAAAAAATGGAATGCGCTGTATACTATCAATCAGTTAATCCAGATACTCAACAGCCAGTGGGACAACCGACAATTATTCAAGGAGATCACCAGCTCTAAAAGATTACCAATAAAAAATAGGCCCACATTTTTTTTTTGTGGGCCTATTTTTATGAAGAAGAAACA
>NZ_JAWRXI010000449.1:0-230 GCF_046535075.1 Brevibacillus sp. SIMBA_040 | reverse complement strand
CGAAGTCGGCGCCAACAGGTTGCCCCCGAACCGAAGCCGAGCTGGGTTGGCAGATGGTTCCATCGAATGCCGGTCTTTAGCACGAACAGGATGCCGTTCAATGTCGCCCGATTCGGAACCGGAAACTGTCCTGGATTCTTCGTTCGCCGCGGTTTCGGCGGCGGGAGTAATGGCTCGATGCGTATCCACAATTCGTCATCAACGATCGGCGCTTGCATCCCTCATGATCC
>NZ_JAWRXI010000448.1:0-230 GCF_046535075.1 Brevibacillus sp. SIMBA_040 | reverse complement strand
AAGACTAATCAGCCGGCAGCGAAGTTGCCGACCGGCCTGACTACAGATGCATTCTAGAATGCGCTTGCCCGCCTGGGAAGCGGAACACCTAACCTTATGGAAGGCACCGATTACCCATTGACGCGGTTATCCAAGAACTATCAGCTACTGAATACCCTTTACCGCGACCACTGGACCATAGGAAAGATCATCGACGCGATTCCAGAGGACATGACGCGTAACTGGATCAC
>NZ_JAWRXI010000447.1:0-230 GCF_046535075.1 Brevibacillus sp. SIMBA_040 | reverse complement strand
CTGGACGGCGAAGAAGCCAGCTTCATCGTCATGGTCGACGGCGAGAATGTGCTGCCAATGGCCACCAGCCAGGACCACAAGCGCGTCGGCGACGGCGACACCGGCCCGAACACCGGTGGCATGGGCGCTTACTCCCCTGCCCCGGTCGTGACTGCCCAAGTGCACCAGCGGGTCATGGACCTGGTGATCTGGCCGACCGTTCGCGGCATGGCCGAGGAAGGCAACGTCTA
>NZ_JAWRXI010000446.1:0-230 GCF_046535075.1 Brevibacillus sp. SIMBA_040 | reverse complement strand
ATTGAAGAACATATGGGTCCGGCAACTCACCGGAGAGAGTCAGATTAGTCCTTGTGCAGAACAACTTCAAGGCGTCCTCGTAACTGTATTGCTGCCAAGCTGCGTCACCGGGAACCCGATCCCGCCCGATGTGTTCGTGGGACACTCGATGTGGATCCACCTTCTTCCGCCCATTCTGAAGAAGGTCAAGCTGATAGACGCGGCGCCTAGCCCTGAATTCCTGCTTGTAG
>NZ_JAWRXI010000445.1:0-230 GCF_046535075.1 Brevibacillus sp. SIMBA_040 | reverse complement strand
ACACCTTTGCAACCTCATTGGTTTTTGAAGAAGTTGGAATCAATACCGTTTCTTCGTTGTTAGGTCATAAAGACCTCAAACAAACTCAAATTTATGTCCGTACGGCTGAGCTGTCAAAAACCAATGCCATCAATAAATTACCAAATATATTAATAAACAAAGCCACTAGAACCACCAAACAGAATGAGACCAATGGAAATAGCAAATTTCTATGACGCTTCACAATAAAT
>NZ_JAWRXI010000444.1:0-230 GCF_046535075.1 Brevibacillus sp. SIMBA_040 | reverse complement strand
CTGGTGGATGTCGACAGCTACTACGTTGTAGCCCATTGCCTTGGCATATTGCAGCGCTACGTGACCCAAGCCTCCGGTTCCATAGATCGCTACCCATTCTCCCGGCTTTACATTCGCTACCTTCAATGCCTTGTAAGTAGTTACCCCTGCGCACAGGATCGGAGCCGCTTCCACATCCCCCAGCTCATCTGGAATTCGTGCCACATATGCTGCCGGAGCCACGCAGTATT
>NZ_JAWRXI010000443.1:0-230 GCF_046535075.1 Brevibacillus sp. SIMBA_040 | reverse complement strand
ATCGGACCTGGTTCTTTAGCTAAAAATATTATTGTTGTTGGTGCAACAGATATCATTACAGCAAATAGTGGCAGATATGTAACTTCTGCTGATGTTGTGCATTCTGATTATAGTAGTGCAGGACCAAGAGATGATGGAGGTATCAAACCAGATATTTCAGCTGTTGGAACAAACGTAGGAAGCGGTTCTACTGCCGAAAACACTACAGGAAGTCAAAGTTTAACTGTTGG
>NZ_JAWRXI010000081.1:0-365 GCF_046535075.1 Brevibacillus sp. SIMBA_040 | reverse complement strand
GGCGATCGATGGGACTTGAACCCACGAGTGCCGGAGCCACAATCCGGTGCGTTAACCCCTTCGCCACGACCGCCATGTTACAACTATTGTATTCAAAAATGGCAGGGGCAGTAGGAATCGAACCCACACCAAAGGTTTTGGAGACCTTCGTTCTACCTTTAAACTATGCCCCTATAAAAAGTGGCTCGGGACGGAATCGAACCGCCGACACGAGGATTTTCAGTCCTCTGCTCTACCGACTGAGCTACCGAGCCATATGTACTGTATACAAGCCATTCTTATAAGATAAGAAATGGCGGAGCTGACGGGACTCGAACCCGCGACCTCCGGTGTGACAGACCGGCGTGAACTCCAACTTCACCACA
>NZ_JAWRXI010000442.1:0-231 GCF_046535075.1 Brevibacillus sp. SIMBA_040 | reverse complement strand
AACCGATGCCCATCCTCCGATCTCATTCGCACTTTGCGCGGAAATATTGACGCCCAATCGAATGTTGGAGTTCGACTCCAGGAACTCGGCGGCCATGCCAATGACATAGCGGTCCAGGTAGCGCATGAGTCCAAGCCGTTCCAGACTGGGAATAAACGCCGACGGATATGTGATCGGTTGATCGTCGCCGACGCGAAGTCGCACCAGGCATTCGTGATATAAAACCTGTTC
>NZ_JAWRXI010000441.1:0-231 GCF_046535075.1 Brevibacillus sp. SIMBA_040 | reverse complement strand
GCTCGGCATGCGCTTCGCCATTCTTGAACGACGTCCGTTCGACGTGCACAACCGCATGGCCGGGTTCGTCAGGCGGCAGCGTGACCGAGAGAATCCGGATCCGCCGCTCAACACCCGCACCCAGCTGCCGATCCAGTGGCTCGGGACCGCTGTAGAGGCCACGGTAATCGCGAGCGACCACGTCGTCACTCATCGAAAGTACGCTGTCGTAGTCCATCTGCAGCAGTCCCC
>NZ_JAWRXI010000440.1:0-231 GCF_046535075.1 Brevibacillus sp. SIMBA_040 | reverse complement strand
ATATAGCAGCACTGGAAAAACGACCTACCGTAACTCAGACCATCTTAAATGGGTTGAGAAGGGTACGACTCAGGCAATTCATTACAAAGGAGTTCATGGGCCAAAGCACTCAATTTTATGTTGCTTTGATATGTGTAAGCAGGAGTATACGGATGCATATTGGTTCTCTGCTTCTGAGGTTATGGCTCAGTCTGCTGAGATATTGCAGTGGCGGTGGAGGCTGTATAACTC
>NZ_JAWRXI010000439.1:0-231 GCF_046535075.1 Brevibacillus sp. SIMBA_040 | reverse complement strand
ATACCTGTCAATAAGTATCAAATAATATTATTAGTTAAAAATAAGAAATAATATATTGTAATTTATAAAATGTTGATGTGTTGGTTCATATATTCAGCATTATATAATAATTAGTTAAGTGATAATTATAAAATCATAAACTATCATGGGGTAAAAATGAGGCTGAATTAAAAGTACATAAATTCAATTATTTGTATTACAGGATATTGTAAAAGTCACAAAGTTTAAAAC
>NZ_JAWRXI010000438.1:0-231 GCF_046535075.1 Brevibacillus sp. SIMBA_040 | reverse complement strand
GTAGTAAAAACAGGATCACCAGGTTTTATTCCACAAAATTTTTTCGATTAAGAAAACTAAAATTTTATCATTTTTATTATTGTAATTTTCAATTCTGTTTCCAATTATTGGAGGCAGAATTGATGCATTAAATCCTCATGTTAATCCCAAAATCAGAGATAAAACTTTTCTATCTTTGTTAAGAAAATAGATGAATTAAAAGTATAAATTCCTTTAATTAATATCAAATCA
>NZ_JAWRXI010000437.1:0-231 GCF_046535075.1 Brevibacillus sp. SIMBA_040 | reverse complement strand
ATTCCGTGGTCATGCGGCTCATAAAGCATTTCGGAACACAGGTTGATGTGGCCTTGGCGGTGGGTGTCGATCAGACAACCGTATCTGGCTGGCTCCGAGGGAAGCACGCTATCTCATTTGAGAGCGCCGTGCGGATTCAGATTGCCACAGCCGGGGCATTCCAAGCAGTTGAGTTGTGCCCTGCCATCTCACAGCTCTCGCCGACCTTGAACGCAAATCTACGCCCAAACC
>NZ_JAWRXI010000436.1:0-231 GCF_046535075.1 Brevibacillus sp. SIMBA_040 | reverse complement strand
CGGTAGATTATGTGGAAAACTCCAAAATTTCAAAAACAGATGCAGATGAGGTTTTAGGATTGGCTCTTGAAGATCTTGCAAAAGCAGAATCGCTGCTTCCTGAACAGTTGCCGCCTGGTATGAGGATCAGACCTACGAAAATGGCAGTGTATGCGGTGCAGGCGAGGATATTCCTGTTTCAAAAAGATTGGGACAAGGCGATTATCGCAAGTTCGAAGGTGATTTCCCAAG
>NZ_JAWRXI010000435.1:0-231 GCF_046535075.1 Brevibacillus sp. SIMBA_040 | reverse complement strand
AAGGTATTGCTATTGGATGAATACTTACTTTGTGTAAAGTCTGAGTTAATGCAAGTTTTAAAAATAATTTAACTTCAATATCTAAATCTTGAATATAGTCCCTAATTTGATATAAGTCAAATAAGTTTTTCTCAGAATAAAGAGTTTGTAAAAGAACGTGATATTCAAATTTATTTTTTGAATGATTTACGACCTTCTCAATATCTTTTAAAATTGATAATATTTCTTCTG
>NZ_JAWRXI010000434.1:0-231 GCF_046535075.1 Brevibacillus sp. SIMBA_040 | reverse complement strand
AGACAGGAGGAACATGGATCAATGATAAACCCATCTATAGAAAGACCGTTGTTTTTGATACAATACCTTCAAATGGGGAAATTGATATTACAACGGACTTTCCTGATATTGAAGTAATCGTTTCTAATCAGATGTTTACAGAATGGTGGGCTAGAGATTTCGCTTTTGCAGGAAACCATTGGAGAGGAGTAACCTTTATTACTTTAAAATCAAATATGGTTGCATTTGAAG
>NZ_JAWRXI010000433.1:0-231 GCF_046535075.1 Brevibacillus sp. SIMBA_040 | reverse complement strand
GCCGCGCTGTTCGCTCAAGGCGCGACCGTCTATGTCTGCGGGGACGGCAAGAACATGGCTCCGGCCGTGCGGGCCACGCTCGGTCGGATCTACCAGGATGCAACCGGCGAGAACGACGAGAACGCGGGCGCATGGATCGACACGATGGAGCGCGAGCATGGCCGGTATGTTGCCGATGTGTTCGCCTGATGCGCACGACGGCCCTGCGGATCGCGGTTGTCTGGCGGAAGC
>NZ_JAWRXI010000034.1:0-24275 GCF_046535075.1 Brevibacillus sp. SIMBA_040 | reverse complement strand
GCTGTAGTGGTGGGGAGAAAAAGGGAGAAAACGCTCCAGCTTCTTGGAACACTCTCTCGGGTCATCCCTGGCCGGCTCCGTTGCAAAAGCGAAACCCGCGTCCAAAAGTGGTTGGTTCAGGTGGCTTCCCAAAGTTGGACGCTAAGGGCGTGTTTCTCTTTTTCCACTGCTCCTTGGTAGGTGTTCTAAAGAGCTTCGCGTCCTTCTCCCTTTTTCTCTGCGAGCTTTGGATTTTGGTTGTATTTTTGGAAGACTTTTTTGGTAAAGCTACGATGAAAGATATCTTTAATCGAGCGGTAGTGGTGGGGAGAAAAAGGGAGAAAACGCTCCAGCTTCTTGGAACACTCTCTCGGGTCATCCCTGGCCGGCTCCGTTGCAAAAGCGAAACCCACGTCCAAAAGTGGTCGATTCAGGAGGTTTCTCAAATTGGACGCTAAGGGCGTGTTTCTCTTTTTCCACTGCGCCTTGGTAGGTGTTCCAAAGAGCTTCGCGTCCTTCTCCCTTTTTCTCTGCGAGCTTTAGATTTTGGTCGTATTTTTGGAAGACTTTTCTGGTAAAGCTACGATGAAAGATATCTTTAATCGAGCTGTAGTGGTGGGGAGAAAAAGGGAGAAAACGCTCCAGCTTCTTGGAACACTCTCTCGGGTCATCCCTGGCCGGCTCCGTTGCAAAAGCGAAACCCGCGTCCAAAAGTGGTCGGTTCAGGTGGCTTCCCAAAGTTGGACGCTAAGGGCGTGTTTCTCTTTTTCCACTGCGCCTTGGTTGGTGTTCCAAAGAGCTTCGCGTCCTTCTCCCTTTTTCTCCGCGAGCTTTGGATTTTTGGTCGTGTTTTTTTGGAAGACTGTTTTGGTAAAGCTACGATGAAAGATTGCCTCATTCGAGCTGTAGCGGTGGGGAGAAAAAGGGAGAAAACGCTCCAGCTTCTTGGAACACTTTCTCGGGTCATCCCTGGCAAGACTCCGTTGCAAAAGCGAAACCCGCGTCCAAAAGTGGTCGATTCAGGAGGTTTCTCAAAGTTGGACGCTAAGGGCGTGTTCTCTTTTTCCACTGCTCCTTGGTAGGTGTTCTAAAGAGCTTCGCTTATTTCTACCTTTTTCTCTGCGAACTTTCTATTGATACATGCTTTTTCTTTTGAAATTTTCTCAACGAAGTAGGGATAGCTCGCCAGAGAAGCATGGTTCCAGGCGGAGCGACTCGCGAAGTCCTACTCAGCGGAGAGCCGATTCGCGGGCATCAGGAGCGTAACCCTGAATTAATCTACGGAGCGGCTACCACTTTTACGCTCCCCCGCGAATCGGCTCGGAGCGGACAGTCCTCACTCCCTTGCAGGACGTAGACCGGAGCGAAGAATGGAAACAGGCTTCTCTCCCCCGCAGCCACGTGACACGATTCACAGGTATCAGGAGCGTAACCCTGAATTAATCTACGAAGCGGCTACCACTTTTACGATCCCCCGCGAATCGGCTCGGAGCGGACAGTCCTCACTCCCTTGCAGAACGTAGACCGGAGCGAAGAATGGAAACAGGCTTCTCTCCCCCACAGCCACGTTAAAGAGTAAAATCACTTCAGTGGAGTCACTCAATACATCCCAACGAAAAAAATCCCTGATTGCTCAAGGATTTTTCGGTCTGTTCATTATTTAGCTATCATACGTTTTGAATTTCACCGTCAATGATCGTCATCTCTGCTTTCGTTTCCAGCAGCTCATCCGGATTTTCGAGTGAAAAGAGGTTTTTCGAATATACTGTCATGTCTGCCAGCTTGCCTCGCGTGAGCGTCCCCTTGATTTGCTCTTCGTTGGTAGCATATGCCCCGCCGATCGTAAATGCTTGCAGCGCTTCAAGCATCGACAGCTTTTCGTTTTCATACCAGCCGTTATGAGTTTCAGAAGGAGCACGTCGTGTCAGTGCTGAATGGATGCCGAGCAGCGGATCAAGAGGCTCAACCGGAGCATCCGAACCACCCGCACACAAGACGCCTGCTGACAGCAGTTTTTTCCACGCATATAAATACTCACCCCGCTGCTCTCCTACCCGTTCCTTGACCCATGGGAAGTCTCCTACTACAAATCTAGGCTGGATATCAGCTATTCGGCTCGGATCAGCCAATCGCTTCACTAAGTCTTCGCGAAGCAACGAAACATGGATCAAGCGATCGCGATAATCCACTTTTGGCATTTGATCGAGGATGTCCAATACATCCGCCAACGCTTTATCACCAATTGTGTGTACGGCAATCGGCATCTTATGCTCTCTCGCTTCTTTAATCATTGCAAACAGCGTTTCCGGCTCATGCATCGCATCGCCAAAATGTCCTGGTGCATCATGATAAGCCTCAGACAGCAGAGCGGTTCTTCTACCAAAGGCTCCGTCTGCGAAAATTTTGATCGCTCCAATTTGTAGTCTTTCATTCCCATAGCCTGCGTACATGCCTTTTTCTTGGAGGCGTTTGAGATATGGATAATCAATCAACAAATTGCAGCGCAGTCGATATTCCTCTTCATTCAGTAATTCATGATACATCTGGTACGTTTGATCCAGCCCGCCCAAATAAACGGGATCATTCGTATGCACACCGGTCAGCCCCAAGCTTACGGAGTATTTCATCGCTTGTCCCAGCGCGAATTTCAGTTCCTCGTACGTTTTTTCCGGGATGTGTCTCGTGATCAGCTGAGATGCCGACTCCAGCAATAGCCCTGTCGGCTTTTGCGTTTGCGGATCAAGAACGACACTTCCCCCTGTCGGAACCTGGATAGCAGGATGATACTGGCTTACCTCCAGCGCCTTGCTGTTCACGAGAAATGCGTGATGGCAAACCCTTTTTAAATAAATGGCACAATGAGGAGCTACCTGATCTAGCTCTTCAATCGTGGGAATTGTCCCTGATTCAAACAAATTTTCGTCCCAGCCCATCCCGATCAGCCACTTCCCGGGAGGGGTGGCATCCGCTCTGTCTTTTATTTTCTCAAGCATCTCATTCTTGGATTTGACGCCTGTTAAATTCAAATCTAAAAAGTGAAAGGCGACTCCCGACAAATGCAGATGACTATCAATCAGACCAGGAGAAGCCATCTTGCCTTGCAAATCAACAACCGGCGTACCCGCTCGGCCCCATTGCAGGATCATCTCGTCATGCGTACCGAGATCGGCAATTTTGCCATTTTCTACTACCACCGTTTCAACTAGCGGATTTTCCGCATCGAGCGTGTGAATCACGCCATTCGTATAAATGGTTCTTGTCATCGTTTTCGCCCTTCTCTCTTTTGATTCATATGCGAAGCAAACCATTCTCCCCCAAATCATAGAACCTGGGGCAATGATCAGTCAATATACATACCAATCACATCCCACTCTTTTTGTCTGAATTGTGATATTATTGATTCGATTACAACACATTCGCTCCGATTTCGAACCACCCCTTGATTTTCCTCCTCTTTTTTACGACTACGCAACAAAAAGGAGACATGGTAAATGACAACAGATTCCTTCGCGATCAACCAGGAATTTTTCGTAAAAATTCTCGACTCACTCGGAGTAGGTATTTACATCGCAGATAAACACGGGAAAACGCTTTGGGTAAACAGGGTCAGCCAAAAAGGGTTGGGTAAACCGATGGAGGAATTGATTGGGAAGCACATTGCTGATCTCGAAAAAGAAGGCGTATATTCACCTTCTGCGATGAACATCGCACTGCAACAGAAAAAAGAAACGGTTACTACCATCCAGCAAATCCAGTGAAAAAAAGTATTGGTAACCGCAAATTTGATTTATAACGAGCAAAACGAAGTCGAATATCTCGTTACGCTCGGAATTGATATGATGAACGATGAGATTCGAAATGCTCCGGGCACAGAATTAAAAGAGATCGAGTCCTTGCTGCAACGCTATATTCATGAGCTTCGCAAAATCAATGCACTCAACATATTTACAGGGGAACACCAGCAGTCCTTTGTTGGGCGCAGTGAATCGTTCGATAAGCTTTCCAATTTGATCAGCAAAATCGCCACAGTCGATACAACTGTACTCATTAGCGGAGAAACAGGCGTAGGAAAAAATATTTATGCACAACAAATTCATTATGCCAGCGAACGATACGACAAGCCTTTTGTTCACATTAACTGTGCCGCGATTCCAGCTACACTCATTGAATCCGAGCTGTTTGGTTATGAAAAGGGAGCGTTCACCGGTGCCACCCCAAATGGAAAGCCCGGCCTTGTACACCAGGCTGAAAAAGGAACCCTTTTTCTCGATGAAATTAGTGAGCTCCCCCTCGTACTGCAGTCAAAGCTGCTGCAGCTGCTCCAAAATAAAACGTACATGCCGATCGGCTCTGTACAAACGAAAAAAGCGGACGTCCGCATCATTGCAGCAACGAATTGCAATCTGGAGGACTTGGTCAAAAGCGGCAAATTCCGCTCCGATTTGTTCTACCGCCTCAATATTTTGCCTGTAAATATTCCTTCACTGCGAGATCGTAAGGAAGATATTTTTCCACTGCTCTATTTCAATCTCGAAAAATGCAATCTGCGCCACCAAAAGAACCGGACGATCTCTACAAAGGTAGTCGAGGTTCTGCAAAACTATCATTGGCCAGGCAACATCAGAGAGCTGGAAAATGTGGTAGCGCAAAGTGATTGAAAGTGCCTATAAAAAGCATAGAACGACGCGAAAGACTGCTGCTGCTCTACGCATTACGCACTCGATGCTTATGCGCAAGCTAACCAAATATGAGATTCAAAAAGAATCGACATCGCGAAAAAAGAAGCGAGCCTGTGAAGCTAGTTCTCCAGGCTCGCTTTTATTAATAAAAAGTTCTTTTGACCCTCTCGAAGGTATTAAGAATTGGTAAACACTACCTACCAAAACTTGACAAAGTCCTTTATTTTGGATACGATTTTTCATATTTCGACATCCATTTACAATTTTCATCAGCGAAATGAAAAGGGCAAATCCATCGAAAGGTGGGGACGCAAAACCACGGGTCTAAAGTCTTTGACCATGATAGCCGGGTTGCCATACATCGTTATGCCTATTTTAAGATGTTGGTAGCTAGCTCGGAGTGGTTGTTCCATTTTCTGGAATAACCTTTTTTATTTCCCAACCATACATTTGTCGGAAAGGAGAATGCCATCCGTTTTGCAGCAACTTCCGATTTCCTGCTTCTTTTGTAATGACGTTTTAGAAAAGAGAGAAAAGCAGTAAATAAAAAGTCAACCGTGTCTGCTTTTTATACCGAGCAAATATGAGAACGACTACTATGATGGAGTGGAAACTAAATGTACAAACAAGTAGATTCAACAGACTCTTTAGCATTATTTCATCAAATCAAGAAAACCGTTTGGGATTCAATGGGATTTGAGATGGAATATGCGAAAGAGGGTTCAGATCTATTCTTACTAATTGCGGATGACGGTGAAGCAGGTGGAACGTATGAGTTCACACCTCACTCAAAGTCAACTCCGTTTATTCGCACGTTGTTTGAAGATGTTGTGACCGAAGATATGAAAGTAATGGAGCTCGATAGTCTCGCTGTTCTTCCAAAATATCGCGGACTAGGGCGAAAGGGTATTTCCCTAATGCTAGATTATGCTGAAAAGCATGGCTATACACATGCAGTTGGTATTGCTGATCCAAGCTTTTTTCAATTGATTAATAATAAATATCATGTCAGGGCGACCCAGGTAAAAGAGAAGATCTTTTACAAAGGGGCAGACACCATCCCTACGCTATTTCATCTCAAAGAAGCTTACGTCAATAAAGAGCATCCTGACTATTCATGGTACACACCAATGTTTTCACAAATAAAAGTTGAGGTAGTGGGCTAATATGGATCTATTAAGAAGAAGAAATAATTGGGTTGTTACCGTTTTTGCCAGCATCATTACAGTGGTGCAAATCATTAATATATTTATTGGCGGCGCTCCGATTTCCTTTGTGCTGTCTGTTCTCGGAATCTTGTATGGTGTATTGGCGCCATTTACTTACATTTCCAACCTGCCGAGTCTCAGAGACAAAATGGCTACATTTATGAAGTATTTCAACTTTGCTGTCATCGGCACCTTCATATTTGTAGTGTTACAGCTTGATCCTCATATGGTTAATGTTCTGCTAGGAATGTTCTTCGTCGCTGTCATGGGGATTTATCAGGATAAAATCATTAACATCTTAACTATTTTGTCTACACTCGGAATCGTCTCCTACTATTTCTTTTCACAGGGTGATACGATCTTCCATTCGTCGTCGCCAATCGATTTGCTCTATTATCTTCTGACATTCTGCTATGTATCGCTGACGAGTATGCTGCATGCTCTCTTCAATAACAAGCTGCAAAAAGAAAGCGAGCTTCAGAAGCAGGAAGCGATTGAGTCCAAAGAATCGTTGCAGCGTGTACTTGACCAGATCAATCAATCCCTGAACTCTGTACAGGAATATCAGGAGAATTTAAACAAGGTTACAGATGGTGTAACGGTTCGGGCTGTTGAAACAGTGTCTTCCCTCAAGGAGATCATGGAATCGTTTGGAGTTCAAACCTCCAACACGAATGAACTACGTAACGAAATGAATTCAACCAATGGGCGTGTCGAGGATATGACTCGTTCCGTTACAGAAATGCATGAATTTGTGGAATCTACAAAAGAGGCTACACACGAAAGCGGAAAACGAATCGGGAATATCGGCAATGATTTCGAGCGTTTTATCACCGATATTCAAGGAACAAATCGCCTGATTCAAGAGCTGTATGAAGAAACCGCATCAATTGAAAAAATCATTCAAACAATCTCGGATATTTCGGCACAAACCAACCTGTTGGCACTCAATGCAACCATCGAGGCCTCTCGTGCAGGAGAGCACGGACGCGGATTTGCTGTCGTTGCGGATGAGGTTCGCAAGCTTGCGGAATCTTCCAAAGTGTCCTCTGAGTCGATCTCTACTCTTCTGATGACGATTCGCGAAAAAATGAAACGCGTATCTGACATGATCTCTGAATCGCAAGTTTCGTTTGAGAAAAACAGTGAAGGCATCCATGAGGTTCAGGAGATGTTCACCAATGTCGACAACTACATGAGAGACTTCTCCGATAAGACGAAATACTTGCAGGAATTCATCGTAAACGTACACAGCATGATTCAGGAAGTCGGCGCCAAGGTTGAACTGAATGCAGACATTACCGACAAAAACAAGGATAGCCTCGAAGATGTCCTCGTCCTTGTTTCGGAACAAAAAGATGAAGTTGTGAAAGTATCCAGCGGATTTGAAAAGATTGAGCATCAACTGAGAACGCTGCATTAAGTGAAATGAAATATACAAACCGCCTCTCTCGCAGGGGCGGTTTTTGTTCTATCAATACGGTCGTTTTATTCATATGTACCTTGAATAGTAAATAGACTAATGCTAGAATCGCTGTGATTGTGAATAAATTTACAATTATGTCAATGAATAGAGGACGTGCAAAGCTTTGAAAAGAAAAGGAAAAATAGCTGCATTGATATTCGTACTTTGGTTTTTGGTACATATCGTTCTCATCACGTTTGATGGGATGGCAGATGAGCTTGCTAAAGTAGATGTCGGTGTTGTGCTGGGAAATAAAGTGGAGCTAAATGGAGAACCGTCAGCCCGGCTAAAAAGCAGACTCGATAAAGCTGTACAATTAAGCAAAGGCGGATATTTTCAACACATCATCGTCAGTGGTGGCGTAGGTGTTGAAGGCTTTGACGAGGCGCAGGTCATGAAAAAATATTTGATCAATCATGGAATCTCCGAGGAAAACATCATTGTGGACAGCAACGGGATCAATACTAGAATGTCGGCAAAAAATACGAAGGAAATCATGAAGCAAATGGGATTTGAATCGGCAATGGTCATTACGCAGGTTTACCATATCAGTAGAACCAAGCTCGCTTTTTCAAAAGAAGGAATCAGCAGCGTCTCTTCTGCACATGCCGAATTTTTTGATCTGCGGGACATTTATTCATTAGTGAGAGAGTTTTTTGCTTATTATCGCTACTTATGGTAACTGCCTATCTCCAGGGTCAGCAGTGCAGCCTGATCCCCTTTACCCACGAAAAAGAACAATCCCTCAGGATCTCTCCTAAGGGATTGTTTGTCATTGGGAGCGAGTATTGCTTAGGTCAGCGAATCGATATCGACGACGATAATGGTCGTTCCTTGGGTAACGAGCAGCTCCGCTGATTTTCGTTTACGGCGGCATTGAGTGTCTTTACTTTATTAGTTATGAAGGACATCTCCAGAAAGATTACCAGCCTCATCCTTCACCTTTAGATGCGTAGAAGGAAGCTCAATTAGCTCTTCAACTGCAACTTTATAAGTCTCGTCATCTATTCCACCTGGATTTAGGAAACTGATGAAAACCTTGTTGCCATCTACATTCAGTCGCAATTCATAAAAGGTTCCATCTGGTCTTTGAAATTTATAAATGTCATAGCGACCGTTCTCCTCGGCTTCCTTTGAAAAAATGGAGGTTGAGTCAGGAGATCCTCCTTCTTCTTTCCACGTGTAGGTCCCCCGTCCAGTAGATAAATCTTCAATCTGAATATCATTTTCGACTAAGTCGGGACTCACATATTGCAGCTGGAATCCTTTAATTGGTTCATCAAATTCAGCAGTAATACGTACTGCTCCTTGTCCGTATATGCTCACCCCCACGTTCCCAACCAATTCTGGTGCTTTTACATCTCCGCTATTCTCGCCTAACGTTTCCGTTTTCGGACGAGCCTACACCGTACGGGCGATTTTCATCGCATACGGCGTTCTATCAACGAATAAGAAGGTTATTACAATGGGCAAATTTAGCATACGGTCTTCTTTCTATGTTTGTATACTAACTAAAGTTAACTGTTTTTCATCCACAGTTCTTATGATTTGACATTTGTTATCTGGTCCATGTAGATCCACAGACTTTCCTCATCGTTCACTACTTTGATCCGCCTTCCATTCTGGTCGATCCATCTGACTACACCCCATATGGTGCAGATATTCCCCTGCTCTTCTTTTGCAGGCTCCCACCAGGAAACGGCGATCGCGTAATCTTCTCGAGCCGAATCACGAATCATATAGTGAAATGAGTCCAATTCATCCTGATCAAGGCTTGGCATAGGTACCAGTTTATCGTCTTGCTTCATCTGTAAGTACAATTCCCGTTGCTCCGGCAATACAAATCGCATCGAAAATGGGTTTTCTAGTCTGCTAGTCATGTGCTGTACCCCTTCCTTTCCCATGCTTCTAAAACGGAAATCATCACTTTTCAAGACAGGAACATTTGTTCTTATTATATGCGAACAATTTACGAACATGCAAATAAAAAAAGATCGTACTGATGTTCCGTAGTAAGTTCCTTTAAAGAGTTGTGCCTGTCAAGAAAGCATGGCAGGATCGCTCTATGTATCCTGCCTGCTTACAAGGAAGCAGAAAGGCTTGGAATAATGAAAACACGCATATCGAGCAAAATTCAATCTCACCCAGGCAGAGCTTGCGCAATAGGTCGGAGCAAGAAGAGTACAATCCATTTCTCAAACTGGCTGTCATGATACAAAAAGAGCAGCAAGCCCGTAAGCTCGCTGCTCTTTGCTTTTTTTACACCTGCACTTCCTTCTTGCCAAAAAACGTCCGCAGCGCCTTGTAAACCTCGCCTTTTTCTCGAATCACGCAATGCATGAACTTAGGTTCCTTGATATGCCGGTATGCCGACATCAGGGTCGAATGCCTATTATACTGATTAACCTCTCCATATCCGAACATATTGCACCGCTCCATGAGCTCCTTCACCAGCTTGACGCAGCGCTCGTTGTCAGAGGTGAGGTTGTCGCCATCTGAGAAATGGAACGGATAAATATTGTACTGAGAAGTCGGGTAACGGCTATCGATGATCTCCAACGCTTTTTTGTAAGCAGAGGAGCAAATGGTTCCCCCGCTCTCACCTTTGGAGAAAAAGGTATCCTCAGTAACTTCCTTGGCATCGGTATGGTGAGCGATAAAGACGATCTCCACTTTCTCATACTTAGTGCGCAGGAAACGGACCATCCAGAAAAAAAAGCTGCGGGCAATATACTTCTCGAACACACCCATAGAGCCTGACGTATCCATCATCGCGATGATGACTGCATTGGAGTGGGGCTTGATGATTTCCTCCCACGTCTTAAAGCGCAGGTCCTCCTCGGTGATGCCTAGCTCCAGATCGCTGTAGCCTGCCAGCCCATTGCGCCTGATCGCCGCGATCAAGGTCCGCTTCTTGTCTATATTGCCCATTAAGCCCTTTTTCCGTACATCGTTGAAGCGAGTCTCTTCAATGACGATTTGATCTTCGTCTTTTCGTTGCAGATTCGGCAGCTCCAGCTCAGCAAATAGCATCTCCTGCAATTCTTCCACGCTGATCTCTGCCTCGTAATAATCCACACCAGGCTGATCGCCCGCTCCTTGCCCTTTTCCCGGACCTTGGGCCTGATCTCCGTCCTTGGCTACTACGTCCCCAACCCTGCTGTTACCTTTTCCTTGACCGCCATGCTTCCCCTTTTGGAAGTTAAAACGCAACCGGTACTCATCCAGGGAGCGAATAGGGATCTTGATTACTTCCCGACCGTTCGACATGATGATATTTTCTTCGCTGACGAGATCGGGCAAATTTTTCTTGATCGCTTCCTTCACTTTTTCCTGGTGTCGATTTTGGTCCTGGTACCCTTTGCGGTGCAGCGACCAGTCTTCCCGGGAGACAATGAACGATGAAGAATCTTTCATGCCGTCTCCTCCTAGTAACTGGCGCAATCTGCGCCGAATATGAATGGCTGGATAAACTGTTGCCCATTCTTTGGCGAAGTGATGTTATCGGTTCAGCAGACTGCCTACATAGCGGAGTAGTTCATTGGCGCACATCGGGCAATAATGGTGATCTTCGATGAGTCTCTTTGTAACTTCGTTAATCTTTTTCAGCTGATGCTCATCCGGCGTTTTGTTAGATGTAGTGATTTTGACAACGTCCTTTAGATCCGTAAACAGCTTTTTCTCGATAGCTTCGCGCAGTCGGTCGTGCGTGCTGTAGTCAAAACGCTTGCCTTTACGTGCATAGGCAGAAATTCGGATGAGGATTTCTTCGCGGAAGGCCCGTTTGGCATTTTCCGAGATTCCAATTTGCTCCTCAATGGAACGCATCAGGCGCTCATCTGGGTCCATCTCCTCGCCAGTGACCGGGTCCCTCAGCTTATTCATATTGCAGTACGCTTCGACATTATCCAAATAGTTATCCATGAGCGTTTTCGCAGACTCTTCGTAGCTGTAGACAAACGCTTTTTGCACTTCTTTTTTCGCCAGCTCATCGTATTCCTTGCGTGCACTGGAAATGAAGTTCATGTACCGCTCACGCTGATCTTTTGTGATCGATGGATGCTGGTCGAAGCCTTCCTTCAGCGCCCGGAGAATATCCAACGCATTGATGCACTCAGTATCGCGTCTGATCAGCGCGCTCGAAATGCGGTTGATGACGTAGCGCGGGTCGATCCCTGCCATTCCCTCGTCAGCATGCTCGTTTCTCAGCTCTTCCAGATCGGCTCCCTTGAAACCTTCGACGGATTCGCCATCATACAAGCGCATTTTCTTCAGCAAATCAGCGCCCTGCTTTTTCGAATCCTTCAATCTGGTCAAAATCGAGAAAATAGCCGCAGAACGAAGCGCATGTGGAGCGATGTGTACGTGCCCCAAGTCAGATTGCTTGATCAGCTTCGAATATATTTTTTCCTCATCGCTAACGCGCAGGTTATATGGCATTGGCATGACGATTATCCGTGACTGGAGTGCTTCGTTTTTCTTGTTGGCAATAAATGCTTTATACTCCGATTCATTCGTATGGGCAACGATTAGCTCATCAGCTGAGATAAGTGCGAAACGGCCTGCCTTGAAGTTTCCTTCTTGTGTCAGAGACAGCAAATGCCAGAGAAATTTCTCGTCGCATTTGAGCATTTCCTGGAACTCCATCAGCCCACGGTTCGCTTTGTTCAATTCGCCATCGAAGCGATAGGCACGCGGGTCAGATTCAGAACCGTACTTGGTAATCGTTGAAAAATCGATGCTTCCTGTCAGATCGGCGATATCCTGTGATTTTGGATCGGATGGACTAAAGGTACCAATCCCCACACGGTTTGCCTCCGAGAAGAGAATCCGGCATACAGGGAAATCTTCAATGCACCCGCCATACTCTTTTTCCAGACGCATCCGGTTATATGGAGTCAGCTCGCCTTCGATCTTGATCCCCAGCTCTTCTTCTATTTCTGGCCGCAGGTCATGCGGAATCAGGTGCAATGGCTCCTCCTGCATCGGACAACCTTCCAATGCATAGATTGCGCCTTCCTCTGTGCGGGAGTATTCTTCTAAGCCACGCTTGAGCATGGTGACCAAGGTCGATTTCCCTCCACTGACTGGCCCCATTAAGAGCAAAATCCGCTTGCGAACATCCAAACGGCGTGCTGCGGAGTGGAAATATTCCTCAACTAGGCGCTCTACGGAGCGATCAAGACCGAAGATTTCCCGACTAAAAAATTGATACGAGCGGGTGCCATCCTCGTTCTCCTCTACACCAGCGCCTTTAATCATGTTGTAGACGCGTGAATGAGCCGTCTGTGCAATTTGTGGATTTTTTCGAACCAGTTGCAAATATTCGGCAAACGTGCCTCTCCACATCAGGTTTTCTTCTCGGGCCCGGTGCTCAGCGATCCGTTTTAAAATGTCCATGTTCGACACTCCTCCCTCATAAGCCCCTCTCTCTTCCCCAACGACAATGTATTCTCATGTATATGTCCGCCTGCGGTCACGCATTCGTGCGTAAGTCCGTTTTCTTCGGTTGCCAACAGGCTCATAAAGCCTTTACATATTTGTATGCGAGACATCCACACAAGTTTCAGCAATCTTCCCATAAAAATCGGGAGGAGTGTATAGCAGTATTATTTATTATGGATGAATTACAGAAATGTAAGGTTCATTCTTTGTTTCGTAAGTTAAATCGATGGTTTACATATCCTTGATCGGTATAAACTACATACAAGAGCAACAACCTCGGATGCTTCAATCGTTGACTAGAAAACAAATGGAGGAATGATACTATGTCTGAGCAACTAGATCGTATTCAAATGATAAAAGGGCTTTATCTTACCGGAATCGCGTCGGCCATCATCATGGCTGTGTTTATTTACCAATGGGTGACCGGGATGCAGCTGGATACAGGGGAAATACTGAGCGTTCCAATCGCCCTCGGTGCCTTTTTAAGCTTGGTGAAAAAATACCGAAAATTGTCATTGACTTGACGTTTGCAAAGCCTTTAATCCGTTTGCAAAGTGGGCAGGCTACGCTATAATGGGAGTAGTTTGTTTACGAAAGGAGCTGTCCAACATGGGTACGTTTATCGTAGCGTTGGTCTTCGCAGCTTTTCTGTTCTTCATTCTTACAGCTGGCTACAACGAGGACAAAACCTGGAATCTGTAAGGACAAGCTAGAGCTAGTTGCTTTTTGATAACAAGCACTTCTCTCAGCAAAAAAGCAGGCTGCCTGTCATGGGCAACCTGCTTTTTTCATACTTTTCCGATCTATGCTTCTTGCTTTTTCGCTTGCTGCTTTTGCGCTTTCTTTTGCGCTTTCTTTTCAGCCTTGTTGGCAGCTTTTGCTTCCTTTTTAGCTTCCTTTTTAGCTGCCTTCTCTTCTTTTTTCGCCGCTTTATCAGCCGCCTTGGCTGCTTGAATCGCTGCCTTTACTTCCTTGTTCGTTTTTCCTGTGGTTTTAATTCCCCACTTCGCTGCTTTCTTGCTGCGCTTGTCTTCAGCTTGTGCCTGGTGCTCTGACTTTGCTTGTTGTACAGCCGCTTTCAGCTGTTCCAGTGTCTGATTGCCTGCTTCGACTCCCAGCTTGGCTGCTTTTGTCTGCCATTTCTCCAGCTGATGCTGAGCTTTTTCTTCCTTCGTTTGCTTGACCACCGCTTTACTGCCTTCTGCGCTAACCGCTGAAATCCCGCCGAACAAAAGTCCAATGACCAATAGAGATGAAACGATTTTTTTCACGAAGCTCTCCTCCTCTATAGCAATAGCGTCATGCGATACATAGACTAGCCTACCTGAAGAGTTTGGGAAAAGTATGTGAAATGGCAAGCCATGAAAAAAGCAGGCCAATTAGCCTGCAAAGACACCGCTTTTCTCTGAAATTGCCTTGTGGAGCTCTTCCAATGTCCCGCGCTGGTCTACCTGATACTGTGGTTCTCCTCGGTCTTCCATCCAGTTCGTGACCAAAAATGTTTTCATCCCCAGCTTTGAGGCGACCATATCCTCCTGCATGTGATTGCCTACCATGACACAATCAGTTGGCTCTACTCCAAGCTTTTCGCAAATTTCTGCGAAGTAGCCCGGGTTCGGCTTCGTGAAATGTGATTCTTCATAAACGGTCACCAGCTCAAACTCATCTGCACTCATTCCGATCCAGGCCAGCCGATGGTGAATCGCTTCACGTGGAAATACCGGATTCGTCGCTACTGCTATACGAAAGCCCTGCTCTTTGGCAGCCTCCACGATTTGTTTGGCCCACGGTGATGGATATGTCAGATGAGAAAGCGTCGGAAATACATCGCGATAAAAGGAATCAAACAACGGCCACACTTCCTCGCGAGGCCAGTCGCTGTGCGCCGTGAAATACTCGATAAAAACTTGCTCATTGGTCTTGTCAGGCTCTTTGCTCATAATCATTGCCTTTGTCGCGTCCCATATGAGCGAAAGCAGCTTTTGGGTATCGTACTGATCCCCTACGTGGCGCCCTACCTCTACCAAGTAGCTTTTGACGAAAGGGTCTGTCTGCATCTCCAACAAGGTACCGTCCAGGTCAAACAGGATGGTGTTTACGGTCATTTACGTTCGCTCCCTTTTCACGAGTTGCCCAGAACGCTCTTCGCCTGCCAGGCATCATCTATGCTCATGCTACTTCAGTGCTGGAAAACCTAGTTGACGCAAGCCCTCAAACAGGACGATAGCCGCACAGTTAGACAAATTCACAGAACGCGTCGCTCCACTCATCGGAATACGGATGGTCTGCTCGCGATACTTGTTCGTCAGCTCTTCCGGCAAGCCCGTCGTCTCCTTGCCCAAAATGATATAGTCTCCATCCCGATAGGAGACCTCTGTATAGAGCGTTTCCCCCCAGGTTTCCACAAAGTAAAACGTCCCTGCGTTTTCGCCCTGTGTCTCGGCAAAAGCGTCGAAGCTCTCATGATGATGGACATTTACTGCGTGCCAGTAATCCAGCCCAGCCCGTTTTAGATAGCGGTCATCGGTGGAAAAGCCTAATGGATGAATCAAATGCAGATGAGCTCCCGTAGCAGCACACGAACGGGCAATGTTTCCCGTATTGGCTGGAATGAGCGGCTCGTGCAAAACAATATGTAACGGCATGACTTCAAATCTCCTTGTGTACCGAACTTAAACGTATGATCTCCCTATTTATTATACATAAACGAACATAGCCCTGACCACCACTGTACGTGTAACAAAAACAGCATCAGCTGCATCTAACCAAAAACAAGAAAGGAGCGCTGCTGTCATGCGTTTTACTCCTGCTTTTTGGTTTCGCTTTTGGACAAATGGCTTTTGTCTGCTACTGCTCGCTGGAAGCGCTAGATGGCTCTGGCCCAATTTTGGCGCGTTTCCCCGAATGGAGGCCTGGAGTATGATACTCGGCTACCTCTCGTTTGTCTTGATCGGTGTGACGCTGCTCATCGGTCCAATCAAAACATGGCTGCCTGCATCCTGGCAATCATTCTGCCTAACCCTCCGAAGGGATATTGGTATCTGGGCTGGACTTACCGGTGTTTTGCATGTGCTGCTGGTGCTTGTCCTTTTTCAAGGCACACCGCGATTGATGATCCTGCACGACACAAATGCCACAAAAGCAGACGGCTGGCTCGGGCTGTTCCTTCTCGCTTCTGATGACGGCAATGTCTTGCCGATGCCTAACTGGTCGATGACAGGTGTAGCCAATTATATCGGACTGGCAGCTTTCTGCATCCTTCTCTCGCTGTGGCTTACCTCATCGCACTTTGCAGAAAAACGATTGGGCGGCTCTAGCTGGAAACGGCTGCATCTGTTCAATCCCGCCCTGTTTCTGTTGGTCATTTTTCACGGCTTGATTTACATTCACTCGATCAAAGGTGAGCCGCATAGCTTTGCAGACTTTCTCTGGCTTGGCGGAGCTGTTCTGTTGCTGCGCCTGATTGGTTTTGTCACGACTGTAGTCAGGCGACAACGCCGACAAACTACATCCCTCTAATATGAAAAAACGCATAGCGAATGTTGGGCGTATACGCTGTAGAATCCTCATACGCCCAGTATCGCATGCTGCTATCCGTCGTATGCGCACTGACCAATGGCATTTGATTCGCGTCCCTCGCAACCACGATCGTATTGTGCTGAAAACGGCCATCTCCATCGAAGTCATAGCATATAATATCGCCTGGAATCAGCTCAGTCGCTGAATTCTTCGTTACCGCTCGCATCGGAGCCCTGCCAGACTTGAGCAGCAAATACAGGCTATGCGCAACGGCCCAGCTATAGCTCCATTCTCCCCCTTTTCCCGTCCGCATCCACCAGCCTTTGCCTTTCTCTTTGGAAAAGAGCATTGGAATTCCGCCAGCGTGCAAGCATTGGGAAATAAAATTCGTACAATCATCTGTAAAGCGCGGATAGGCCGGATTCGTTGTGTTCCAGTAGCGCTCAGCATAGGATACTGCCTTTTCCGGATTATACCCCCCAGCTCCATGTACCACCAAAAGCGGCTGCGTGATAGCATCCTCGATGGCAGATACAGTCAAAAGTGGCTCCTCCTGCTCATGGCTGTAATCCGCCTTCAGGTCGCCTTCCCACTCTCTCGTGCCAATGATTATCCATTGCTCACTGTCCTTGCTCAGACGAAGCTGGAGCAGCCGATGACTGGTTTCCTCGTACTCCTGCTGAACCAATCCGTAATGACGCCTGCCATACCACGATAGCGTAACCTCTATTGCAGATTCCGTCTCCATCCAGCACATCGGGACTACTCGTCCTGTGACGGACCGCAGCATGGCACCACGCTCCATCGCTTGTCTGTGCTCCCGATTCAACCGCTCCCATTCTGTCGCATACACTTGTTTATTCTCTATAAAAAAAGGGAGCAGTCGTTGATATTCCCCATCCATCCACGATTGATGCACTGCATCGAAATAGCTTTGGACGAACCCTCGCCAGCCCATTCTCTATCCCTCCTGCCTGATGAATCTTGACCGCTATTCTAGGGCGCTTCTGTCAAACTCCCTACACGAAGAAGAATATGTCAAACTCCTTTCATTCAGAAGAAAAAGAAAAGCCATCCGTTTTTAACGGACAGCTGGATTGAAAGAGAGTTGGATGGAAACAGGCGCTTTTTCCAATGTTAACAAGTGCTCCTTTATCGATAATCCTCCACCATACCCAACCATCGCCCCGTTGGAGCCAATGACCCGGTGACAAGGGATGATGATCGGAATCGGATTGCGATTGTTTGCCCCGCCGATTGCCCGAACAGCTTTGGAAGCGCCGATCGCCAATGCAATTTCCTTATAGGAGCGTGTCTGTCCATAAGGAATATTCGCCAGCTCGTTCCACACTGTCTTTTGAAAAGGCGTTCCATACAGCACAATCGGCACATCAAACGTCTGGCGTTCACCTGCAAAATACTCATTGATCTGTGCTTTGGCAGCTTCATTTAATGCATCATTGCGCTGTGGTGATATTCCGAGAAACGTCTTTTTACACCAGCGATGCAGTAATTCCAAGCCGTACTCATCATCAGCAAACTCGATATAGCAAAGGCCCTCCTCTGTAGAGGCAAGCAGCAACGGTCCAATGGGTGACTCCATCGTGGTATATCCCAATTCTTTTGCCATCCGACTCTCCTCCCAACCCTTATTCCTACATTCCATGGCTAAGCCTCTTCGTCCACGCTCTCAGCATTTGACTTTTGACTTTCCCCACAACTAATGGTTAGTAAATCTGCTCTTTGATCAAATTCATGCCTTTTTCAATCTCAAGCAACACTTCTGGCGCTTCCTCTTTTTCACGGTACATCTCAAGTGCAATCCTTGCATCCTCCCCGCCGATTTTCCCCAATGCCCATGCCGCTGTGCCGCGAATAACAGGGCGTGGATCGCTCGCGAGCAGACGGGTCAGGTGCGGTACAGCCGACTTGTCCTTAAAATGAGCGAGTGCCAGAATCGCATTACGCTGAATCGGCTTCTTCCCACGCCAGGATGAAGATGAAAGGCCAAACCTTTGCTTGAACTCCTTGTTACTCATCTCAAGCAGCGGAATTAATAACGGCTTGGCCGTCTCTGGATCAGGCTGAAACTCCGCGTGATGATTCATGTTGATTCGGCGGTTTTTAGGACAAACGGTTTGACAGGTGTCACAGCCGTACAGCCTGTTCCCAATCTTTCCTCTGAATTCATCTGGGATGAAGTCTTTTACCTGGGTCAAAAAGGCAACACAGCGCTGAGCATTCAGTTGTCCGCCCTGAACGAGCGCTCCTGTCGGACATGCATCCACACAAATGTTACAGTCACCGCAGCCTTCCTCGATAGGGCTATCACTTGGCAGGGGCAAGTTAGTCACAAGCTCTCCCAAATAGACCCAGGAGCCAAATTCAGGCGTAATGACGGCGCAATTTTTGCCTACGAAGCCAATCCCTGCCCGCTCCGCCACCGCACGATCTGAAAGCTCCCCTGTATCCACCATCGACTCGATTTGTGCGCCTGGCTCAAGCTCCTTGATAAACTGTGCCAGCTTATCCAGCTTTTCACGCAAGACGTGGTGATAATCTGTCCCCCACGCTGCACGGCACAGGATTCCTCGATAGGCTCCAGGCTCTGACTTAGGTGGATTCTCCAGCTTGGATGGATAGGCAATAGCGATGGAAATAAGAGAGCGAGCGCCCTCTACAAGCAAGCCTGGATCGGTTCGCTTATCCAAATCCGGTTCCTCAAAACCAGACTCGTAGCCCTTTTCTCTATGCTCGATGAGTCTTTCTTTTAGTGTTGTAAAAGGATCGGCACTGGCAAAGCCAATTTTGTCGATTCCAATTTCCGTGGCATAGTCAATGATGGACTGTTTGGTTTGTTCCCAGTACTGCAGATCATTCACAGCTGTTTGATCGCTCCTGTCGCCAACTCATCACAGCGATTGTTCCACTTGTTGTCGGCATGTCCTTTTACTTTTACATACTCCACCTGGTGGATATCCATCAAGCGAAGCAGCTCCTTCCACAGGTCCTGATTTTCTACCGGCTGTCCCTTGCTGTTCTTCCAGCCGTTTTTCAGCCAGCCCTTGTACCAGCCCTGTTTAAAGCAGTTGACCAAATAGGCACTATCGCTGTATAAGGTAACCTTGCAGGCTTCCTTTAACGAAGAGAGCGCCGAAATGGCTGCCTGCAGCTCCATTCTGTTATTCGTTGTATTTGGTTCGGCTCCGGACATTTCCTTGATATGTTGGCCGTACATCAAGACCGCCCCCCAACCACCTGGCCCTGGATTGCCGGAACATGCTCCGTCTGTATAAATCTGAACTTCACGCATTGTCATCGTAAAGGAAACCTCCTCTGTACTCTTCTATTGTATCGAAGCTTAGTCGCTTCCACAAAAATATTTTGTTATACTACCAAAAATAGGGGAAAGAACCTCTATCGAGTATTTGCACTTATCCATTCTCATAAGTAAAAAAGGAGTGACACTAGATGAAAGTACAGCTAGACCCAGCAGTGTCCGAACGCCTCCCCCAGCTCTCGCTCGGCGTCCTACAATACCGGGGTGCTTCCGTCAGCGACTCTCCCAAGATGCTGCAAGGACGAATCAACTATTTTGTAGAGGGCTTGCGCTTGGAGCATGAGCTTTCGCGTCTTGCTGACATCGAAGGCATTCGTGAATGGCGTGCTGCTTTTAAAAAGGCAGGTACAGATCCTTCCAGGTACCGGCCCTCCTCAGAGGCCTTGCTACGCCGACTCCTTCAGGGAAATCCGTTTTTCTGGATCAATAGCGCAGTAGACGTTAATAATTTCTTCTCCGTCCTGCATGCACTTCCCTTTGGAATCTATGATCAAAATCATCTGGCGGGCGATATTGTTTGCCGAATTGGACATGAAGATGACCGTTACGAGGGGTTAAACGGGCGCGAGGTTCAGATGGAGGGAAAACTGCTGCTCGCTGATGAAACAGGCGCTTTTGGCAGCCCCATCGTTGATTCCAAGCGCACTTGTGTAACCGATCAAAGTCGTGATCTATTACAGGTGATCTTTTTCCATGAAGGCATCACCACACAAAAAAAGGATGAAATCCTCGGATCAGTTGCACGCATGTTCACCGAAATTAACGGCGGTGAAGTCGCACATACCTCCATTATTACCGCAAAAGATTAGAAAATCAGGCTGCGCATTCCTTTTGGCGGAGCCGCGAAGAAAGACGACCGCTTATGCAGCATGGTCGTCTTTCTGTTTTCTACCTGCTTCTGGTTGGCGAAAAATGACATGTTCCAACAGCAAACATACAAGTACACCGAGGAGCAAGCCATTTCCAAACAGGAAGCTAGCCAGTGGCGGTAGATGCTGCCATGCCGTTGCAGGAACGAACATCACGCCGATCCCAATCAACAAAGAGCTGCCACCTACTGAAATCGTCCGTTCATCCATTTTTACTGTTACATAATCCTTCAGTCCAAAGCCAAGCAGCTGAGTATACGAAATGAACATCGCTGCATACGCAACCGGTGTAGGCAAAGCTGCCAGGAAATGGGCCACCAATGGGAAAAGGCCGATCAGCATCATCCCGATCATTGCCATCATAAATGGCAGTCGTGACGCCATCCGAGTCGTCTGAATGACGGCAGCTGCAAGCGAAAGGGGGATCATTCCGACAACCCCGCTCAAGCCGGACAGAAGGTGAGAAACACCTGTAAAGACACCTCCGCGGTTATACTGCTTTTCGGTTGGTTCTGTTTCTGTCGCTTTCCCCATTACAACCGTGCTCGTAACCAGATTCGTGAGCAGAACAAATCCAGTCAGCATGCTTGTAAGCACTACGCCCCAATCCCAGCGCGGTGCTCCCCAGAAAAAGAAGGACGGCCAGGCAATCAGTTGCTCAGCCGGTCGAACTGGTTCTGTCCACCCCAAAATTCCGTACAGCACCCATCCGCCGACCATTCCAAACAGAACAGCAAAGCTCGAAAACCGTTTTGTCCGCATAATCCAAATAACAAGTGCAACAATCCCAATCGAAACAAGTGCCACTCCAGGCTGAACTTCTTTGGAGTGCTGAAACCCGATACCCAGCATCCCCGTCAAAATATTGCTGCATAAAGAAATGGCAAGCAAAATCATGTACGTTCCAGATACTAATGGAGTAAACCACTTTTGAAGCTTTCCAATCCAGCCCATCATCCCGAACAAAAGGAATAATAAACCTGCCATCGCCATTCCTACTTGAAAGGACTGGCCAATTTCCCGAGGGTGGAGTCCTGCGCTCGTACCTAACTGGGCCAAAATGATGAAAATACCCCACCATAATCCTGCCGGTCCTTCCAGCATGGGATAACGATGACCAATCCATACTTGAAGAAAGGACGCCAACCCGATGAAGAACATCGTCTGCTGCATCAGATTGCCAATCTCATCCACCTGTAGACCGTATACATCCCCAATCATCAAAGGAACGGCCACACTGCTGGACACAGCTACGATCATCCACTGCAGGGCCGCCAAAATGCTCGTGCCCACTGGAGGCCTGTCATACAATCCGTACTTCAAAGAATCCACCTCGTTTTCTTACCGATATCGCTACCTGCGTATTCTCCAGGCTGTGTTTTCAACAAAAGCCTACAGTTAAGAATATCATCATCTGGTTTTCTGGCAAACATGCAAGAGGGTAAGAAACTCTCCGTGAGAATTTCTTACCCTCTTATGATACTGCAGTCGATATGACCATATCGCTTTTGGACAGACCGCTTCGACCACAACAAGTATTTTTTGGATCAAGAGCCCTACTTAGCGATCATATTTTTTATGATCGTTTTTACCCCAAGTTCAATTCCGAGTGGCCCTCCAGCTGCTATTGAGCTGTCTAGCGCGTACATCTGACCGCTTTTTATGGCCCGAATCGAATTCCATGCTGAGTCGCTTTCTAATTTTTTCAGATACCCTTGCAAATTTTTAGAGGACCCTCCAATATCAGCAACAAACATGTAGTCAACGTTCATCGCTGCCAGCCCTTCTAGGGAGATCTGCTCCCCTTTTGTCGACATATCAACATATTTCTCTGGCGGATTTAGAGCGAGACCGCTATCCTTGTTAAACACAAACTGTGTAGTAAAGCCCCAGAATTGCTTGTCTCCGAGCATAATCACGCCAAAGGTTTTGTCGCTGAATTTCTTCAATTGCTTTTTGGAATCGGCAATCAATGCTTCAATCCGTGTAATTTCATTCTCAGCCTTTTGTTCTTTTCCGAAGATTTGTCCGTATTCCCGCAGCGCACCTTGCCAGTTGTTTTCATTGCTGTCCACGGTAATAACAGGAGCAATTTTCTCCAGCTTATCGCCATAGCTCTCATACCGTCCCGAGACCATGATGATGAGATCTGGCTCGATTTCCAGCAATTTTTCTAAATTAGGGCTCGTCATTGATCCAATATCAGCAATCTCCTTGTCCTTGTACGGAGCCAAGGATTCCCATTCCTCAAGAACATTCAAGTCTGTCGCTGCAAAAGGAGGTTCATTCAGCAAAAATAAATGCTCAAAATTACGGAAGAACAGAAGTGCGACTTTCTCAGGTTTCTTTTCCAGTACGATCTCACGTCCAAGCGCATCTACATATGTTCTCGGCCATTTCCCTGCTTCTGGATCGGCTTTACTTGCCTCTAGTGCTGGAGTTGTACTGCTTGATGCGGAACGATTAGTAGGCTCTGGAGTTCCAGCGCAACCCGCCAAAACACCGGCCAAGAGTGCGAGTGACACGAACAGTCTCATAATTGTTTTCATTATGACTCCTCCATATGAATTCTGCTGGACTAACTAAACTACGGTCAGTTTAGCAAAACGTATTTTAGATAGGAATGGAGCCATCCTGAAATCCATATGGATTATTCCTGAATTTCCCGCGGAATTCGACTGGGGATACACCCACTTGTTTTTTAAAAATACGGCTGAAATACAGAGCATCTACATAGCCTACGTTTTTTGCCACCTCACCGATCGCCGCGTCGCCTGCCAACAGCCATTCCTTTGCGCGGTTAAGACGGTAAGCCATCAAATACTTGCTTGGCCCCATGCCAGTATACTTCTTGAAGACATAGAACAATCTGTTTTCATTTATCTCATTTTGTTCTGCTAAAGCACGCACGCTCAGACCCTCCATATAGTGCTCATGTATGTATTTCGATACTTTCTCAAATAACGCCTGCTCACTATCGCTGCTCTGGTTGCGGACACAAACGAACAGCTCCTCCAGTACACAGCGAAATAACGTTTCTGTTTGAAAGGCTGAAATCCCGCCTGGCTCACCCGAAGAACGCCACAAAAGCTCAAGCAGCTCTGTCAGGCGAGGACTTTGTCTCGGAGTAAGCTGAAAATGTGCCTTGGAAAGACAAAAGCCTGGAGGCTCGGGCCCACAGACTCGGTATAGAACCAGTAGATATTCCCATCTGTTGTTCCCCAGGACATTCCGATTCAAGGGCATATTTGCGCCGCCGTGCAACACATTTCCCTGAGCAAGCGTATAGGACGTTCCGCTAAAATCAAACTCGGCCTTGCCTCTTAGAGGAAAAACAAAGCCTGGAAAAGGCTCCGTATAGTCATCACAGCTCTTTCCCGGATCACGTACATAGCGACATACTTGCTCCACCTGAAATGAAGTCCGCGCAAAATGCTCTGCAAGCTTATTGATGTCCATGCTCATTTCACTCACCTCCTGTTACTGATCAAATCCAGATTTGTGCCTTGAATTCTTGTGAAGCTTCCATTTCTGGTTTATTATATTAGATAATGATAATCATTTTCAATAAAATGTTTTTAACGGGCTTGAGGTTTTGAATCGCTGACCTTATCTTCTAGCAAAAACCGATAGCTATTTTGCTGCAACAAATAAAAAAACCCTAAGGATACAAATCCCTAGAGCTTGGTTTCTTATATGGTGCCGGTGAAGGGACTTGAACCCCCACGGTTTCCCTCACGATTTTGAGTCGCGCGCGTCTGCCATTCCGCC
>NZ_JAWRXI010000432.1:0-232 GCF_046535075.1 Brevibacillus sp. SIMBA_040 | reverse complement strand
CAAGAACCGCAGTATTTCTGGCCGTATTATAATGTCACCAAAGGCGGGCTATTATCTAAAAAAGAAATTTACAATGAACAAAACACCCTGTTAACAGCGGAACTCTATGATTACGAACTGGACAAATACACGGATGAGGAATATAATTTTAACACGATGGGTAAAATAACCTCAAAGCCTTCCTATGTTAAAAAAAGCAATGTCATTAGTAAAGCTTACTTTGGCGGAAACC
>NZ_JAWRXI010000080.1:0-366 GCF_046535075.1 Brevibacillus sp. SIMBA_040 | reverse complement strand
AGGGCGCCGACAGTCGACGGCATGCCCTGAACAATCGACCAGAGGTGATTCGGATCGTACCCGGACCAACCCCGCGACTGTGCGAGCCATGTGTATTGGACGAGACCGGCTTGCGCAAGTGCGAGGCATGTGCTGCCCGAACCGTAAGCGCCAATCGCGTAGGGTGGACAGCCGTTATCCGTTTCGGCTGTGGCTAGCCCTTGTGCGACGCCGTTGAAGTAATCGGTGATGCAGCCGTTGATGTCGGCGCTGCTGGCGTCATAGTCGACTGCGAAGTACAACGCCGTCTTGGACGGTGCACTCAATGCCGCCGCTTGCGTCGCCGCTCGCTGTCCGTCGCTCTGACCGCGGCTGTTACTGAAGTAG
>NZ_JAWRXI010000431.1:0-232 GCF_046535075.1 Brevibacillus sp. SIMBA_040 | reverse complement strand
CAAGGACCTGGCCCTGGATCGCACCATGATCCCGCTGGGCTCCTGCACCATGAAGCTCAACGCCGCCAGCGAGATGATCCCCATCACCTGGGCCGAGTTCGGCGCACTGCACCCCTTCGCTCCCGCCGAGCAAAGCGCCGGCTACCAGCAACTGACCACCGAACTTGAAGCGATGCTCTGCGCTGCCACCGGCTACGACGCGGTGTCGCTGCAGCCCAACGCCGGCTCCCAG
>NZ_JAWRXI010000430.1:0-232 GCF_046535075.1 Brevibacillus sp. SIMBA_040 | reverse complement strand
CACATCTTAAAAATGATGCTTCACGAAAGCTGAGATCTTTTTTTGAACTGGAAGAACTTTCAGCAGACAATAAAAATCTAAATTACGAACTCTCCGTATCTGAGGAAAAACGTGGTTTAGCTTTGAAAAGCTTTAAATTAAATAAGAGTTTTGAAGACTTTATAAGTACAATTTTTAATCCTTCCAACGAAATTTATTTCATTGCATGGTCTTATGACCTCAGCGGACAGCC
>NZ_JAWRXI010000079.1:0-367 GCF_046535075.1 Brevibacillus sp. SIMBA_040 | reverse complement strand
GTCCTAATGGTACGTATTGTCTGAAATTTTTAGCAAGGTTATCTGTAAGTCTCTCACCATATGGCTTATATTCCACTAAAGCTTTAAGCTGCAGGATTTCAGTATCTGTAGTCACCTCCAATTCTGGCTTCCATCTAATCTTATCCCAAGAAACATTGGTGTCTGCAGAAACATCAAAATTGAAAAATGTAATTGTAGAGTCAGAAACGACTTGATTCACTAATAAATTTGAAAGATCAACTCCCGAAATCAAATTACTCGTAGTAGCTAAAGTATTAAGCGTCTCTCCTTTTAGCAACTTATGATGATAAATAAGATTGGAAATAGAAGGCTGAATAAATCCTGTTGTATCGGATTTAGGAATAAC
>NZ_JAWRXI010000429.1:0-232 GCF_046535075.1 Brevibacillus sp. SIMBA_040 | reverse complement strand
AAGTAGTCGCACCAAGTAAACCAACTGCTTGGGATAAGATTGTTGTACCTGTAAAAAAGGAACTAACCATAGATATTACTGGTTATGATACAAAAGCTTGTTTTAGAGGAAACAATAAGCACAAAAAGCAAAGTTACATTGTAGATGTAGGTCAGGCAATAGATAGCGGTGATACCAAAAAAACATTTGATACACCTTCTTTCAGTTATCCAATATATTCGGATTTAACGAG
>NZ_JAWRXI010000428.1:0-233 GCF_046535075.1 Brevibacillus sp. SIMBA_040 | reverse complement strand
CAATGATTATGTAAGCTTTAGAAAAAAGACCATTAATATTGATAATTCCAAAATTTTAATTACAAAAATATAACGATGAAAAAAATACTATTACTCCTTTTGGGATCTGCAAGTCTGGTCTTAGTACATGCCCAGAAACAGGAATTTCTGAATCCTCCCAAATTCAACGACACCGATTTATCAAAACAGAAATCTGTTCTAGATGAGAATACACCCGCTGAAATTCTGTACAG
>NZ_JAWRXI010000427.1:0-233 GCF_046535075.1 Brevibacillus sp. SIMBA_040 | reverse complement strand
ATTTGAATTGTTTTCTTTAGAGGTTGAAGGAGGAGTTCTTTAAAAGAATATCTTTAAGTAATAACTCGCAGATAATGCAAATTTTGCAGATCTGAGATAATAAAAAAATAAACTTTGGTAAGAATATACCATTTTACACCAGACTGTAGGATCTGCATATTTCTGCTGTCATTCAGAATGTAACGAAGTGAAGTGAAGAATCTAATCTATTAAAAAGATTCCTCCTCCGTCGG
>NZ_JAWRXI010000426.1:0-233 GCF_046535075.1 Brevibacillus sp. SIMBA_040 | reverse complement strand
CCTGGTCTGATAATCCTGCTGAACTTAAACAGTTGAAAAACGATACTGGCAGTGCGCTAGCACTAATGGAGTGTAAACCCCACCACAATACCACTGATACGGCCACTCTCTATTGGGCAGGCATTCCTGGAAATGCAGGTGATTTCCCGAGTGAGGAAAGCTTTTATACGTTCATAGAACCGGCCTTGTGCTTTTTCACCGAAGAGACCAATTATCAGGACTCTCCTTCACCG
>NZ_JAWRXI010000078.1:0-367 GCF_046535075.1 Brevibacillus sp. SIMBA_040 | reverse complement strand
GATCGTGTTCTCGAGCGCGAGCAGGCGCGTGCGCGCGAAGTGATTGTCGAGCGGCTTGATCGCCGCGGCGATCTTCTCGAGCGGCAGCGTGCCGTCGGGCGCGTTCTCGAGCGGTTGCGGCTGGATGCTGCCGAGCACCGCCGCGCCGCCGCCCTCGTACTTGTAGGTGTGCGCGAGCTGACCGACGATGTATTCGTCGCCGCGCTCGCAATGCGCCATCAAGGCAGCGAGGTTGCTCTGCGTGCCGCTCGGGAAGAACAGGCCGGCTTCCTTGCCCGCGCGCTCGGCCGTGACGGCCTGCAGGCGCAGCACGGTCGGGTCGTCGCCCCACACGTCGTCGCCGACTTCGGCGGCAGTCATGGCGGCC
>NZ_JAWRXI010000425.1:0-233 GCF_046535075.1 Brevibacillus sp. SIMBA_040 | reverse complement strand
CTGTGAGATTGTTTCGCGGGATCGCTCTAAGGTCCGCGCATTATCGGCCGATTCTTGGCAGGCTAACCAAGGGCTTTCGCTGAGGGCCACCCGCGCTTCAGTGGAGAGTGTACGGCGTATGCCCGAATGGGAAACTGCTCTCACCTCCGGTTCACCCCGCCACGATTGTGCAGCGTTGATGCGCGGCCAATTCCAGTGGCCTGCAGAAGATGTATCTCTGGAACCGGACGAGC
>NZ_JAWRXI010000424.1:0-233 GCF_046535075.1 Brevibacillus sp. SIMBA_040 | reverse complement strand
AAAGAAGCTTTAAGCAGAAGGAAGAAGTTACATAATTTGAAAAACAATTATAATCCAATCGAATTAGGCTATTGATCCCATTACTTTTTACAATAATTTCAAAATCATGTATTTAAACTCCCATTATTACAACATTTAGCCTATTTATGAAAGTACTTCAAAACCATTCGCTAGTGTTAAATATAGAATAACATTTGGAAGTTATACTTAAAAGTTTGTAGTTTTGCTAACAC
>NZ_JAWRXI010000423.1:0-233 GCF_046535075.1 Brevibacillus sp. SIMBA_040 | reverse complement strand
GACTTCATGATAGTTTTTACGTTCTTTTTTTCTGTTAATTAATATATCCATGGCATTCAGGTTGTTTTGCATCACGTCAAACGTAAACAAGTCCGCAATGCGCCGCTGTTCCTCTCTAAAGTTCTCAAAATCATTAGTTAAGCCCAACTCATTAGCGAAGCGATCAAGGACTTTGACTTGCCGATAGTCAAATTTTTCAGGGTAATCAGCAGGATTATCACGAAAGCCTGGGC
>NZ_JAWRXI010000033.1:0-26224 GCF_046535075.1 Brevibacillus sp. SIMBA_040 | reverse complement strand
GCTAATGGCTACTACTGCCTTCACCATTCGGGACTTTAACCCTAGAGATAACGCCCATGCTGGGCGCACATGATAAAAAAGGACAGCATATCGCTGTCCCTTTTCTTTCTTAATTACCTCCCCCTAGCAAGTCATCGTCAGAGACATCCTCGTCGCTAGAGATTAGCCCATCGTTGATACTTTCAAGAACTTGTTCAGAACTGTACTTAGTTCCGGGATTAAGATCAAGTAGCTTCGCTGCTCGTTCTTCGAGCCATATACCTTCATTTCCATTTGAATCAACCGCTACAAAAATAAAACCACCTGCGTAGTCCGAATATTTCACTTGAACATCTTTACCATACTCTTGAATGATATCCTTGTACATTTCATACAATTCCGGCCCTGTTTTTTCGAGACCTGCTTGAATTGGCTCAGTATCCGTTGCTATAACTATGCCTTTAGCATTATCTCCCTCCATAATAAACCACAGTTTTTCATCTGAAGGTACTAGTAAATCAGTAATACTAGAACCTTTAAAAGATTTTATTGCTTCTGAATCAGGTAAATGAGCACTGTCGATTGAGTAATCAGACAAGGATTCGTTCACATTATTTTTTTGTAGTGTTTTAGTTTTATTATTGCCTGCTGACTCGAATTTTTTATATGCATTAAAGGCATCCCTTTTCCCTTCATTAATTGCCCCGACAGCAGAAAACGAAAACATTACAGCAAGAGTTGCTATTCCCAAAACCGCAAATGTAATCTTCTTCATGTTTTACCTCCTCAATTAGTTTTCCTCGAATCCATATATGGTATGGGTCCACTCTTGACCCGAGCTATCTACAAATCTGTCATAAGTCATAATAGAATATTCACCTTTATCAGGATCCATATACCTTAGATATCTAGTTGAGCCGTTTGTATAGCCGTCAATAACAACCATATGACCAATAGCTGTATTTCCCGTTTTCCATTTTATGCGTGCTAATACAGGTATATCATTGTTTATTTCCTTTACCGTCTCCTTAAAAGTTAATGAGTTATTCTCTCGATAACTTTGAAGCCCATAATGATCGAGTCCATCCATGACTTCACTAATATTTCCCGATTGATTCGAAACCTCACCTTTTACATATTCAACAAAATCGGATTGAGTAACTTTAATACCAAAATAACTTAATACAGATACTGACGATGCTGACCAACACCATAACGATGCTGCTTGAGTGACTTTTTTTACTCCTAAAGTTACAGTTGTTGAAGCAGCGTGTGATGGACTACTTACAGTTGCCAAAATTGACAAAGAAACTGCTGCAACCCCTAGTACAAAAAATTTTTTCATGCTTTTCTTATACACAGCAAGTCCTCCTACAACAAATATTATTATGTACTGTCCACAATATAATGAAAATTACCATATTTTTGATTTTATCGCAACCTATTTTTGGAAATAATTCATATAATTAGAATTTCGCTTTTTTCAATAATCTACTTTTACTTCAAAAGGATGAGAGGTACTGGACAAGGGGCGAGGGGCCGAAGCCGTAGGTCTTGCATTATCCCCTGTCCGGTATATCCCAACAGAGTAATGGCGATTTTCTAAAGCTCCGAGAGGGGTTCCCAAACTTGAAAACCGCAGCAATGCATACAACGAAAAAACAATTGCATGTTCCCTGCTACGATCATCGCAAGACTAGCGCGTTCAGACTCAAAATGTCCCCCTCTCGTAAGGTAACATTCGTCATCATCCATAGATTCGCTCAGGTACGCCATTGATAAGGGAAAGACGGTATCTCCCAAGGGTTAGTGTTGCCGCCCTTGACACAAGATTACCGGTTCTACCATTTCAAATCGTCCTGCCTTTTATCCCTGATTTTGTCCTACTTTTTGTCGAGGTTTTTTGGAGAAAAACAATTTAATTTTTACCCAAAACAAAAACCACCTTTAAGGTGGTTTCTGGTACTGCTGTATTTAGCTAGATGAATTCATGTTTTCTTTTGGCAAAATGTTGAACATGATTAAAAAGTTACGGAAGGATAATATTGTTGCATACGCGATGGGGATACTTACAGGTAAAAAGATAAAGGCATAAATAGTTCCCCAAATTAAAGTTCCTTCGATGTTAACACCTACATAACCTCCATCAATAGGTGTTCTAAGCCGCCCGCCTCTAACAATAAATTCACCAAATATAGCACCAATAGTCCCGCTATACCAAGGCACAAAAAGACCAGTCATAGTGCTTACTACTAAATGAAAAGATCTATTTAGCTTCTTCCGCTTTATGACAAAAATTATTGCCAAGACCATAAATGTAACTGAAAATGGAACAACTGTCGCATAGTAAAGCCATAGATCACCCCATATCGATGTCAAACCACCAGCAAACAATTGTGCAATAATCATAAACACGAAACTTATAATCAATGAGAGAATCGAACCATAGAAGAAACCAAAAAGACAAACTAGTATGGTCTTTTTCACGATGGATTGCATGATAGTTCCCCCCAATAAAATTACCTTAACACAAAAATTTGATATTTGCGATTTCATTAACTTAAACCGAAGAGTTAATATAAAACTGCCGGTTAACGTAACAACATTTATAATAGGCGAGCAAAATCTATAGCCACTGTAGGCTTGTTTCATGAAGAATAAAAAAGCACTCAGATCATACCGAGTGCCGTGGCAATTTGAAAGATTGCCTCTTTCTTTTTTGTGTAATATTGATCTTTTGTAAGTCCCAGATCCAAGTAAACGTTAATGTCCTTTACTCTCGAACTGCTAAGGTACTTCTCTTCAATAATTCGACGCTCAACCTCATCCAACGAGTAATACAGCGCCCGTTCAATTTGGCGTGCCTTCAGTTCGCTTATTGTCTCTGTTTGCTGGAGGCGTGGAAACAATTGACCTATACCCTTTTCTTTTAGTTCCTGCTTATTCTGTACAGCAACACGGAGGGCTTTATACTCTTTCAATTCCTTTGCAACCGCTTTTCTAACTTCCGTTTCGTTTACTGGTTTCAGAAAGGACAATTGTTCCTGTATTTGTGCGCTCATCTCTAATTCCCCCTCGCGGTAAGCCCGTGGTATAATATGGTTGTCGAACACATATTCTGGCTCCCGTTGGGGGCTTTTTTTATGTCTTTATCTTCTATTACAAATGTTTAACAAATATAGAAATTCAGTAGTCTTCTTCTACAGACACTGCTATAATTTGGGTAATTTGTAGCAGAAAAGGGTGCAGGCATGGAGACTGATGATATTGAACGGCTGGATCTAATAATCGAAGCCCTAAGAAGTGAACTAAACACTATGGCTCAGTCGTACAAATTAACAGACCCCCTAATCATTTCTCTGAGTCAAAGAATAGATTTCTACTTGAACATTCGTACAAAGATACTTTCTAAAGACCAACAACCCATTAGTCAGGGTAATCGGTAGTTATTTCAACACCAGATTAACTCTTGAAATATTATGTTAAATTGAAGCTAGCATAAATGAGGTACCATTAAATGTTGGTACTTTCGTGAATTCATTTCAGCACCTAAAATGACCGTATAAATAATCGAGGTGATGACTTTGCTGTACTTATTCAATGACAATCTCAATCCTTTCGCACTTGTGTTGCTCTACATTCCAATACTCGCATTTCTTATTGGATTGGTTTGTTCGTACCTTTTCAAGAAAAAGTACCTGGGTGCTGTTATTTCATTCTTTTTGCCTTTACTCTTCACAACAACCAGCTGGGATACATTTATCGTTAACATTGACGCTTGGGTTTTATGGGGATGCTTCTATGCGTTCGTTGCATGCTTGGGTATCCTTATTAAGAAGAAGACTCGATACAGTTAAACTACTCAATTTCTCTTTTGTTAAATCAGTGAAACCTATTACTCCCTGTGACGTAAACTTGAGTAATACTTAAAAGGGGAGTCTATTTTGATTTTTAGAAAAGTGGGAAATAAAACTACTGCTCTTATTATTGGTTGCTTTTTTATTGCAGCTTTTATTTTTACTCTCTATTCTTATTTTGCTGGAAAAGCTGCTCATAAAGAAGTGATTCAAGAGTTCATTGGTTCTCAGGGTGGAACTGTAATTAGTATCGAAAGCGTTTCTTTAGATTTAACACCCTTCCCTGTCTATTCCGAAAATGGGCGGCGTAGGCTGGAGGCAGGACATCAATTTTATAAAGTGACCTATACAAAAAACGGAAGTGAATATTCTGCCTGGTACCGAGGTGTCAATGGGCCGTTTGCAATACATCAACAAACTCAGACGAGATCAGGTGTACCTATAGAAGAAACACCGGAAAACGAGCAGTTTGTTTATAGGTATGGAGAGCGCTGGATCTTTGCTGATTAAACAAAAGTAATGAAATGTTAAATCACCTATCTGCTCCGGCACTCCTGACAACGATGGAAAGGGCTGTTGACTGGTAATTCTACGAGCCCGCACTTACTACACACGTCACGTCCCGACTCAATCTTCACAATCATCATCCTCTTAACCACTTCCAGTTGCCTGATGACGACATTGATACTTTCCACATTATCGAACGTCATCCGTACGGGTGTTTCGTTGGGTTCTAGCGAGTGGCCGGGTCCATGTTCTGAACGTGATCCGACTTCCCTCGGTTCTTGTTGCTTGAAAGTAACAACTCCCACAGCTTCATACATCGCCAGCAGACCACCGCCAACGCTGATGTCACCCTTTCCAAAGTGCAACTGCCTTGAGCCGTACTCGTCAATGATTGGCATACCTTTATCCTCCCTATTTATCAAATCGATTGTTTTGTAAAATCACTTTCTTTTGTTCAACCGTTCTTGGCGTTCATGGTCTTGCTGTCTTCTAAACTCTTCCAACTTCTGCTGACTTGTTCTGTACTGAGTCCACGACTCATGTATAGCAGCTAAGTGCTTTTCTTCGAACTTCCTAGTAAGCAGTTTTTCATACAGATATGGTGCCAGTTTTGAGCCGATCTGTTCAAACCTACCAATCACGAATACGGTTGGTTTAGAGTGGTGAAAACCGATGTCGTCAAAAATAAATTTGGATTCTTTAGTAACCTTCCTCTTTTCAGCATCAGTCAAAGACTCAGTCGTTAGATTTTGGTTACCGACTTCATCGATTTGAATCTGGTTACCAATTTCTTTTGGTTTATATTGGTTACTGAATTCATCACCTTGATTCAGGTAACCGTTATCAACCATTTGATTTCGGTTACTGTTTTCGTCTTTGAGTTTCCATAGTTCCTTAATACAATCAGTGAAGGTTTCAAAGCTGTCTGCAAAGTCCCAGAATTCTTGAGGCATATTTACGGATACTTTTCGTATGATACCTTGCTTTTTTCTCCCTGCTCCCTCTCGCTTACCGCCTCGTTTAGACATGAATATCACTCCACTTTGATTTTAGTTACTGTTATCATAAGTCAAAATTGACTGTTTTACAAATGATTTTAGTTACCGTTATCAAAGCAGAAAGTTTAACAAATCGTGTGTTATGTCGAAAACAAAAACTGTAAATCAAGACATATGAGTTGTATGATCATATTGCCCATTGTAAATTTTCGCTTCTTATTCGTTGATGGAACGCCGTGTGCGATGAAAGTCGCCCGCACGGTGTAGGCTCGTACGGAATCCCTCACAAACAGAAGGGATAAGTCGAGAATAGCAATCTACCACCTGTCGTTTTAAAGAATTTTTCCAATTACACTTTTTCAACAAGTGGTGTTACCATACCTATTAATGGTTACTTTAACGATCCAGAAGGGGAACCTCTGACATATACACTTGTGTCGAATGACTCTAGTATTGTGACAGGAATCATCAACAACAATGATTCAATTACAATAAGTAGAGTTGGTAATAATACAGGTAACGCGGTGATTACGATTACTGCAATTGATGTACATGGTGCAACAGTATCTACTAGCTTCTCGGTATTTATTGTCTAAGGCCATCAACGATCCCTTAGGGAAACCTAGGGGTTTCTCTTTTCTTAATTACCGATTTGTTAAGTGCTGGATCACGTCTACAACAGGAGCCACTAAATCCAGCAAAGATAACAGGCTAGCTTGCTGTAATTCATAAACAAGTTGTATAATATTCCCAAAAACATTGTGAGGAGTAAACCCTTAATGAAGCAGTTTTTAATTTTCTTCTTGCTCTTATCATTTCTGCTATCTGGATGTGGCAATGACTCTTCCATCCGCAAAGAATTGTATGATGATTCGTTGAAATACTACAATTTGCTAAATGAAAGAATTATAGCGATAGAAACATACTCAGAAGAAGATAAGAAAAATCTAAAGTCGTACAGCGATAAATATGATGGGATGTTGAAAGACTTAAACAAAGAAGAAAGAGCTTTATTTGCTGAAGTAGGCAGCATGTACATGTCCTTAGATATAATTAGTGAAACATACCTAATTCTCGAATCGAAAGATATGAAAGAGACAGTCGATGACTTTGTAAAATCCAAGCTCAAGGCAGCCAAAATGTTAGGCTTGGAGTAACCGCGAAATGCGTATGGAATCTAACCTTTACTACTAACCACTCGAAATCAGGGTGGCTTTTTCTTTGGACCTTGTGAGAGTCTTGTCTTAATAACTATTTTGTAAAATTCAGCTGTTAATGTGATAACATTTCGATATACCTTTGTTGGAGTGATAATCGAATGATTCAAAAACAAGAAGTTATGGACTTGTTTTTATCTGCCTGTCCTTCCTATAAAGAAAGATGGCTAGAATACGTAAGGGACTCATATGACGATGGTGAAGAGTGTCTCCTTTATGTCGATATTGGAGATTTCACTAGTCACATTGTGGATCTTTATCAAAAGAAAATGCTCAATGAGTTTCCTTGCATATTCAAGGTTGTGGAGAACCTCCATACCAATGGCGACAGTTATGTTAGAGAAGCTGCGACAATTGGATTTCTTGAATCATTACAAAATCATTCCTCACATGTTGAATTAGATCCGGAAGTTTTTGTTTGTTACTTACATCCAGTCTCATTAAGATGGTGGGATGCACTGAATCGTTTTTGGTCTGGAAAAATCCCTTTTGTTGGTATTGAAGACTGATTTCCAAATTACACATTTTGTAAAGCAGTCCGCTTTTCACATGCTATAATCGAGCCATCTAATATCGTCTTATGGAGGAAGCTAATGAATAACGATATGCAAATCATCTTCTCCAATTACGAATGTCGTGAAGGTTCTTTCATTCATTCATTGAGTGAGTTAAATACTTTTGATGAAAAATACTACTGGATTTTTTACAACAGTGTCATTTCATTAACCAAAGAGAACTTAAATGCTCCATTAAATAGAGATTTAACTAGAGCTATAGTAATGATTTATAGCAAAGTTATGACTCTATTGTGGTGTCACTTGTCTCCGGACGACCAATTTAAGATCAACAATTACCCTAGCGAAAAGATCCATCTATTCACAGAAAGACTCGAATTTATGGTTGATGGATATCTAGGCGGATTTATCATGTCAGAAAGTAGCTTTGGAGACGAAATTATTAACCCTTCTACAACCTAAGAAAGCACTTTCACATTCTGAGCATTGTGTTAATAATTTGTGGATGAATTTACCATAACCACATTTCTGATATACGGAGGTAGCTCAATGAAAATGGACTATTTAGAAGAGAAACTATCCGATGTGTGCTTGGATATACTCAGTGATTTACGACCAAGATCCATCGTTGACCGTAAAAAATTTGATTTTTTATATGACCTTCTTGATGAAATCAATATTGCCTTAGGTTCAAAAGAAGAGATCAATAGAAAAACTGTAAATAACGTGGTTTGGATCATTAATCAACTTGAAACTCAAACCCATTACGCAACCGGAGAAAAGCTAGATGCATTAAAAAAAGAACTAGGGACACTTTTGTATAAACTCTTGGACGGTGGTCTTTTTAAATCTTTCGATTGAATATATTAAGCGATGTAGCAAGTCAGAATTCATGGTAACATTTGAGCAATATGTCAAATTGAATGAAAATCACTCTGAGGTGAATTTATGACATTTGAACAAATCAAAGTTGTGATAGATAATTGGGACCCCATTGGATTACTAGCAGGTCATGCCCCTCCAGATGAGTATGATATTGAAAGTCGAGCGATTTTCGAAGAAGCTAGGGGTATTACCTCTCCGGAGGATTTAGCTAAATTAATCCAACGGGTATTTACTCGCTTCTTTGGTGAATCTCTAAGTCCTTCCTTCGAATCCTGTCTGCTCGCATCCCAGAAGATATTACAGAGCTCGCTTGATTTAACTTAATACTTACACCGAAAAAGTACTTCTAATGAACGAAATGGTGAAATAAGCCTGGAGGCCTTGCATGAAAAAAATCCAACAAATAGCCTTAGTAATTGGTTTAATAATGTATCTTCTTACCCCGGTATTTTCCTATTTGACAGATGTTTCATCTATGACTGCCTATGAAAGATTCAAACCCCAAGAATCTCAATCTAACGCTCAAGAGTTTCTAACCCACATTCTAGAGAATATCCATGAAGGAAATTTAGGCGGTGCTATTACTTTTCATCTAACAAAAGAAGAGCTGCAATCAAAATTTGGTATAAAAGAGGAAGACTATGTTTCAGTAAGATTGCATACCAGCTATTTCGACCGAAACGGGTATAGATATATGCTTAATAAATTCGAAGGAGAGGAACGTCTAACTGTCATACAAGCAAAATTTGAATCATTAACCAAAGAACAGATTTTTAATATTTTCGGTGAAAATACGTACGGGAATCATAAATATAGATTTGAGATTTGGTATAAAGTTGGGGATTTTATGGTAATGTTTTCGAATACTGACCCCAATAATCGGAATGACTACAATAGCATCATGGTTTCACCACGTACTCCTTTTAAAAATTGATTGTCCTTAATCTACTTGAAGCATTTACGTTATAAGTAAATTTGTACACGGCATTGCATCGTTCAAACCTCTTTTCTTCACTAACTATTGAGCTTGTGTTAATTCACTTTTTTTGTCCCAAATCACCATGGCACAATGTCCACAAAGGAGTTGGTATCGTGGAAAAGTCGTTCTATTACGCTGTGCCCTGGTCTGAGGTCAGCTATCTGAAAGATGCCCTACAAGCAATGGAGATTCCGTTCGTCATTGAGCAAAACAGTGAGCGTCTACAACTCGAAGATGGCCATGTTGCTATCGTGTTTCCAGACATGCATGTTCGGGTTTATGGTAGCGTCCGCGAACTGTTTGGCAGCCACGGACGCAGTTATCCTCAGTGAACGAGCTGTGCCGGCTCTTGTTGTTCCTCCGGTTTCACCCAAATCTCTTCTGCCGCCATCATCCATGTTCCGTCTTGTTCAGCAAGCATTGATCGTAGAACGGTTTCTGCAATGGCTTGGGAAGCTGCAGATGGTACCGCATTTCCGATACGTTCTCTCCACTTGGCATCGTTATTGCCGACCAGTTCGAACGGAGTACCGTCATGCAGCAGGATAGGAAATCCTTGCAGCATAGCCAGTTCAAACGTCGTAAGTGGGCGGTGCCATGTGCCATCCTCAGATACGATGACCCATGTCCCGCGCTCGTTGTCTGCTGGAATGCGTGGATCAGCAATTGCAGCCGCGCCAGCATGAATATCACCTGAACCAATCACCGTCTTGGCTGGCTCATTCCAATCCTGTACCCCAAGTGTTCCTGACCGTGGCGCGCAGCCAAGTCGTGGATCGGCGATGCTCTGAGCTCCAGACTGAATATCAGGTGTTCCTGTTACCGTGCTCGCTGGACCCTCCCAAGCAAGAATCTGACGCTTATTGGTGTACCCCTTCTCTACACCGAGCCGGGGGTCTGCGATGCATGGAGCGCCATTATTTGGCCTCATAGCCCCCGTTATGGTGTTAGCTGGTTCCTCATATCTCATCACCCGGTAAATTGCCCCGTGGGTTCCTTCCTTGAAGCCTGTGCGTGGATCACTGATAGCTGGTGCGCCGCTACCAAATCGGGTACCTGTAACGCATTGGGCCGGGCTATCAAATCTGCCAATCTGATAAACTCCTGGGTGCCGTCCTACACGTTCTGTCAGCCTTGGATCAGCTATGGAGACAGGTGCATTCATGATTCTTCCTGCCGATCGGATTGTCTGAGCAGCCTTGTCCCAATTCTGTACACCATAGCCGCTTGGATACATGGATTGCAGCGTTAACCTCGGGTCCGCAATAGCCTGTGTACCATTGCTTCTGCCGTAGCCAGCAGCCCCTGTGACTGCTCCGCTAGGCTCTTCCCAATCTCCTACTGCCAATGCTCCCTTGCGCGGTTCGTAGGCAATCTGGTAATTCTCCCAATCAACTTTCTCAAGGTCTCTCCAATCACCGCCTGCAGGTATTAGAGCTAACCTGACCCACGTTTTCCACTGAAGCCGTGGCAGTTTGTGCATAGGACCTGCAGCTGGATCATTCGGAAGCGGTAGAGGTCCGATTACTTCCCCGATCGCTCTTACACGCCGGGAAGGTGGCTTATAGACGAAGTTCGAAAGCTTCTGAGGGTTTCGAGCGATTAAAAGGTATCGACGACGATGTTGAGCAAGACCGCCAATCTCCCCGCAGTTGTGGCTTTCATCGTGAAAAACGTATCCGTACTTACCTAGTAGTTGTTTGATTTCTTTTAGCAAGGTAGCTCCCCGTGAAGTGATTCGAGGTACATTCTCTAAGAGGAAAAGGGAGGGCAAATCATCTTGGAACGCTTCGAGGCAAAGGCGCATGCCTCTGATTGTGAGCTGATTAAGCGCTTGGTACTTCATCGTTTTAGCTGACTTCTCTGGAAGTAAGCCGCTGAATCCTTTGCATGGCGGGCTTGTAAAAACAATGTCAGGTGATTGTCTACCCGCAGCCCTCCAGATATCATCGGGAGTGACTTCTTGCCACTCATCTGGCGGTTCCTGTCCGTGAAAGTCGCTATATTGCTGCCTGCTGAAAAGGTCCATTTGATATGCTGGGGCGCCGGTAATTCTTTCAAAATCAGCGCAACCATCCGGGTCTACATCAATACCAGCGACTGTCTCTATCTGTCCGACAGCTCCACGCCATTCTTCTTTTGCTTGTTGGAATCCGAGCGCTCCGCCACCTATGCCGCAGAACAAATGCAGGGATGTAAATGTTGTCCTCATTCCTATTTCCTCCCGTTCCATGGCGGTAAAGCGCCGCCTACCTTCCAATTGTTCACTTTCGGATTAACGATGGTTTGCTTGAGAAATTCGTTTTCTTGGCTTGTGGCTATAAATTTCCGTCTCCACGGGTGATCTGGCTTCGGTTTAAAGGCTGACATAAGACACACCCTTTCTAGGGTAGAGGAGCAGCTTTACGCTGCCCCCGGTTCCTCGCCGTTTTGCTTTGCCATATGTTCAGCGACACGCTTTTTATATTCACGTAATTCAGATGAAATTTTGGTTGAACTTACACTCAAACTTTGAGCAATTCTGATCCATGTTTCCCCGTTCTTCTTGCGCTGTAGCAGTTCCGGGAAATCAAACGTAAATTCATCAAATACCGGGGCCTGTCCGCTCAAGATAAATGCTTCCAGCTTTTCTTTGTCGATTGATGCAGCAGCATCTTCTTGCTTCTCTGCATCCTGGTCGTTGTCTCCATCCGTGTTATCCTCGGATTCTTCATGACCTTGCTGCTCTGAATCAGGAGTGTCACCTTCTGATTCTTCGGATTGAATGTCTTCGGTGTCTTCCCCGTTTTCAGAGGAATCCTCATCCTCATCGTCTTCATCGTGTTCAAGGTCTTCGCCCTCGTCGCCCTCGGTGTCCAGTTCATCGTTATCTACCTGGTCATCTTCTTCGATATCGTCGCTATGCCCGCTGACTGTTGTAACGACTCCAGATTGATCAGTTGTGACGGAAAGCCCCGGACGTTCTGCTCTGTCTTCCTCGTCAAATTCCATCGCCATTTGTGGATTACCTAGGTTTACAACTACCTTCTCACCGATCATGTCTAAAACATTTACTAACGCTACAGGCTCGACGTTCCCGACCAGTTCCAGGCTCAAGACCATTTTTTTATCATCCGTTGCCATTTTCTTTACCATTGCCGTAAATTGTGCTTGATTGCTCATCTTCTACACTCTCCCATGGTTATATTGCTTTTTTCTCTTCGCGTTTTTTCTCTTTATACTCGTCGGTGGTGATCCAACCGCCGTACTTCAGCACCTTTTTCAGTAAGGTGAGCTTCATGTTCGGGTATTTGTACATAAACATTTTCGCCTTGATTTTGAATGCTTCCGTCTCTTCACCCTTGATGTCGATAACCTCCAGCGAACCGTCCAAGTGAAGCACTTCAAAATCTGCTTTGTATGTTATTGCCTGAAGGTTCTTACCATTGCGTGTGCATTTGTCCTGAAGAACGTAAACTGGTTGCAAGCGCATATCCTGAATCTCGCCACGGGCAAATTTTTCTTTTAGGACAAGGTAGTATTCGGACTCGGCTTTGGAGTCAAACTTGATGTCATCTACGAAGGTGATCTTGTTTTTATATTTGGACATTTTCGGTTGATCACTATCTTGCTTGGCTGCTTTAATCCTGCGTTTCATCAATAGGCTCCTTTCTTGATCGTCCGTTTTGTACCAGAGAACCGATGAATCAAAATATATTCTGTGGTGCTGTCACGCTCCACCAGCCAATTTGAAGGGTTTAAATCGCGTGATTCTAATTCTTCTTTCTGTCGCCTGTTTGGGCGTTTACCTTGCTTCATGCTTGTTCCCCTCCCCGTTTAGGAACCAGTATTCAATGTTTCTTGCACTTGTCGCCCCGGTGCCAAATCCCAGTCGATAAATTCCTGAAACACGCGCCTGAAGGCAAGGTTCACAGTCCCTACTGATCCATCGCGATTCTTTGCAATGATGACCTCAACTTTGCTGATAGGTTCTCCTGTTGCAAAATTGACGTACTCTTCGCTGTCATCCCTATGTAAAAAGGCAACCACATCAGCGTCTTGCTCAATATTTCCGCTTTCACGAAGGCTTGAAAGGTTCGGACGTTTTACAATTCCCTTATCAATATCCCGGTTCAACTGGGCGAGAAGGACAACTGGGCAATCCAATTCCTTGGCTAGTTCTTTCAGCGTGCCAGTGTACTCGCCGATCTCCTGATCGCGATTCACGTTGCGGTTACGGCGACCACGACCTTTGTTTCCTATCAGGCCAAGGTAATCGATCAGAATCATCCCAACTTTGCCATGTTTTCGTTTCAGCGCTCGAGACTCAGCGACAATCTCTACAAGCGCCTGTCTTCCCTTGTCCTCCATGTGGATGTTAGAGCGGTAAAACTTATCGCTTGCCTTTGTGAAACAATGCCACTCACCCTCGCTCATTTTGTTGTGCCTGATTTTCAAGAGTGGTATCTTGGCCTCCGCAGAGAGCATCCGGTTTAACAGGTCTCCCTTTCTCATTTCCAACGAGAAAATTGCTACCGGGTCGCTATCAGGTTGTATGCCCGTCGCCCGCGCCATCTTCAAAGCGAATGCGGTTTTCCCAACGGAAGGTCTAGCACCAATGATGATCAATTGCCCCCCGCACGCTCCGCTCGTTAGCATGTCTATTTTGGGTATGCCCCACGATTTTCCAAGAAGAGAGCCGCCATCTGTTCGAGTGTTTTCGATTACTGAAATGTGATCGAGGATAAAGTCCTTTATCGCCTGCAACCCTCCGCGTTTGTTTGGTCGTATTTCAGAGACTTGCTCTTCTGCCAAGTTCAACAGCTCGGCGGCAGAATCATAATCTCCGTTTAGTACCCTGGCTCGAAGGGACTCCGCGTATCGAAATACTTTCCTCGTTGTTGCTGCTTCTTTGACTAATTCAGCGTGGTGATCCACTGCTGCTGCTGAGGCAACGACACTTCCAAGACTAGTCAAGTAAGGTACACCGCCTATAGCATCCAGCTGCTTCTGTTTACTCAATTCGGTGGTTATTGCAACAAGGTCAATCTTTTCCCCTCTATCTCGCAGGTTGAGCAGCGATTTAAATATTTCTTGGTGTCCTGAATGTGAGAAATCTTCTGGAGATAGGATCAATTCAATTTCGTCTAGGATTATCGGCTCCATGATTATGCTGCCTAGCGTTGCCTTTTCAGCTGGCAGGTTCTGTAGACGGTCAATCATGTACTTTCCCCTTTCCCAAAAAGCATTTCTTGGAATGCCATATCATTGGCAGCGCGTCTTTCAAATCCAGCATGAGTTTGGTCTGATCCATGTCTCATTGGAGCATTTGTTGGCGGCTGATCTACACGTGACTGAGGCATAGGAACCACTTTCCTACGCATGTTTCCATCCAGCTTGTCGTATTGCTTTCGTAATGTGCCTGCTGAGAGGATATTTACTTGCCAAAAGGAATCGTCTGTTGCCCACTGAATAACAAGCTGAATGTCATACTTGCTACGTTTGTCCAACTCGATCATCTTTCGCATATCATCTGCCCATGAAGCAAGTGCTATCGGTGTTGCTTCTGGAACCTTAGCGTCAGGTTTCCAACGAAGGATACGTTCACGTAGATACCTTGCCAAAATGAATGCATCTGTCGACTCGTCATAAACGCGCTTCGGGCGTTTGGGACAAGAATCTTTTTTATGTTTTACATGCTGTTCTTTACTGCTGTTCTTATATACTTCGGGAATCTCTTCGGGATTCTCTTCCGAATCTCTTCGGGAATGTGACTCACCGGACACCCCTTCAACCCTTGGTACATCTGGGTTTTCAGCACCCTCGCTCTTCGGGATTTCAGTCGGAATCTCTTCGGGATTCTCTTCGGGAAAATCTGAGCCTTTTTGACGGCTATAACTACCAAGATTTTGAAATTCATTGTAGTGGTTAACCGTGATCAGCAAGCCGTTTTTTGTATTCCCTCTGTAGAGTTGCCACTGGATTAATCCCATCGATTTTAGCTGGTTGAGCGAGTATTTGATTTGATCTTCTGACCACTTTGTCTCTTTGACATAGTCCTTGATGATGAAAACAGCTTGTCCACGATTACACTTTTCGTTGTCCTTGAAATTCGCTTCGCTCATGATCTCATGGAAAATCCATTTGTCCCTTTTGCATCGAAAGGTTAAACGGGGGAGGACGTAAAACCCCGTTGTTCCGAATTCTGCTATGCCCATCCCCTGGCATTCTCCCCTCTTTAAGAAACTCTCCGATGTGATTGCATCTCAAGGAATACAACTGGTACAATCCAAGTTTTTTTACGCTTTTCCAAGCACCGCAGTTTAGCGCATTCATGACCATCGCTCTGCCTGAATCCCACAACTTCCCATTTCAAAAGGCGGAGAGTGTAGACTTGTCCAATCATGCTACATCCAACTCCTTCACCAGCACTTTGAGATGAACTTTCAAAGCATTGATAATCTCTTGTGTGGCTTCAAAGCTGTTTTTCCAGCGATGCACTTCCGATTCCGCTTGTGCTTCTTTGATCCTTATTTCTTGAGTCATCTGATCAGCTGTAGCTTCCTTTACAACTCCACTACCTACTGTTGTCGCTGCTATCTGTCCCCATCTACCCTTTCTCTCAGCATAGAGACGACCATATTCATTCACTGCTTCAGCATGGAATCGACCGATTTCCAGAAGAGCGAGGCTATACAGATAGATTTTGCGTGTTACCTGGGCAGGGATTTCGTCGTTAAGCGTGTTTATCTCGCTATAGTACAGTTTCAGGCGATCCAAGCTCCTAACCTCGCTCATCTTCCAACACTCCTATCAGAAAGGTAGATCATCGTCACTTATGTTAACTGGTGGTCGTGGCGAGAATGGTTCAGCAGATGTATTATCTTGATTTTTAGGAGACAGGAATTGTACATTGTCTCCCACAACCTCAGTCACGTACCGTTTATTACCTTCCTTGTCTTCGTAGGAACGGGTTTGGATTCGTCCCTCCAACAGCACCTTGCTACCTTTGCGTAAATAGTTTGCGCAATTCTCAGCCGTTTTTTGCCATACCACACTATTGATCCAGTCTGGCTGCTGCTCCGCCCCGTCTTTCGACTTAGGGCGGTTAACAGCCAACGTGAAGGTTGTCACAGCTACTCCGTTTGGTGTGTACCTCATTTCAGGGTCACGGGAAAGGTATCCGATTAAAAAGACTCGGTTCAATTTATGCCACACCTTTCTCTTTCATTTTGTTCGTGAGAGCTTCATCCATTTGCTGATTGGTTGTTCCTTTTTCTTTTTGAGACTTGTACCACGTATCATATCCTTCTAAGGACCCGGCAAGTTTTTGCCATTTGGCTTTCAGGACAGCTTCTGAAGGCTCTTTACTCTCAGACTTCTTATTGGAGTTTTGGGTCTGACCTTGCTTCTGCTGACTCTTTAACTTCTCGTCCCATTCGTCACTTGATACCTTGTCAGGGTCTTCTCCTGTTGGAATGGAAAATGCTCGCAACAGCAGATATTTATATGAGTAAGTCATTGCTTTTCCGACCCCTTTATCTTGGGTGTCAACTCCGGTTCCGCTAGAAACTGCAACAATACTGTCCCCCGTATCCACATCAATAATTTTGTACTTCACATTAACGGTTGTGAGGTCTCCAACACGGAAGTGTTCTTGTTCAATTGGAACGATCACCAGACCGTGTTCCCTCATTGCAGCTCCTACAGCGGATGTAACCTTCTCTTCTGAGATTGCCTTGTATTTTGTTGTTTTAAATTCAACCTTGTCGTCCTTTTGCAAATACTCAACATCTTTCATAACAGCTAAAATCTTTTTGAAAACGCTCATGAATCAGCGACCTCTATTTTCAATGCTTCTGGCTGCGTGAACACCAGGACACCTTCGATCACAGCACCGCTTTCCGGTTCAACTATCCGACCATCCTCCAGAACCTGCACATTGCCTTTAAGGGCGACTTTATCCAGCTCTTTTTTCACACGGATGAACTGACCCAATCCAGCCGATTCAACCGTATCTAGCGCCTTCTTCTCGTCGTACTCCCATTTTGGGGGCTGCTTGCGAAAGCTAACCTTGCCATATGGTGTAGATGCTTTCCACTTTGGATCACGAGCACGCTGTCCTCGAGCATATTCCTCTATCAACATATTGAAAAACTGACGGCTCTCTTCGATAGTGCGAGTCTCCTTGTCCAACCACTCTTGGATTCGAGCCTTTTCCTTATTTGCTAGTTCACGGGCATCCAACTGCTTAGCATCCAGAGCTGACAATTTTCGAAGAGCCCAGTTGAGAGAGTCCAGCCCATCGATTTTGAAGCGTTCCTTTACTACCGCCTCTGGTACCTGAAAATTGATTTCTTGCAATTCATCCAGATCCAGGGCAATCAATGCGTTAATTGACATATAAATCCCTCCTAATTGTTTTTTGAGGGGCCATAAGCTACAATTGAATTGATTCCCAATCGTGCATCAAAGACCCGAGACTCAGCGCTGCAACGCTGGGTCTTTCTCTGTTTTGTAAACGATCGTGAAAGTTTCCCGAATTGATGGCCAGTCTGTAGCAGTATCAAGGACAGATGTTACTTTCACATCAATTATCTGTTCCGCTGGCAACTCATTGAGAAAACAATTGACCTCATCTGGATCATCTAGAACCATTATTTGAACTACTAACACCGATATCCCCCCTTTCATTTTGATCGCGAGGTGCCACCGCCCCTACCTCTACGGTAGCCGCTGTAGTTCCTTGCCTACGCCACGTCTTGACCTCGCTATGTACTTGGTCAGGGCGTTCGCCCCGGGAGGTTTCAATCCTCCGTGGAAGACTCAGTTTCATGTGCGACACCCATTCAACTTGAAATGTGCTACTATGAATCTTCCACGCAGGGCCGAAGCCCTCTGTCAAACTTTTAGCCCCGCGTTAATTCGAATGGGAATTTATGCTCCCCGTTTGTGCTTTCGCGTGGTTTTCTTTCCCTTAATAGCTTCCTCACAAGCATCTGCTATCTGAGTAGCCATTTTCATTACCAATGAGAGACGCGTATTTTGAAGAACGAAATATTCCATGAATCCACCTACATTCACAACACCTGTTATGCTGGCATCACCAATAGGGGGCAATTCTTTCCCTACCCCAGCACCGGGTTTCAATGCACCGCATGCAACCTCAATATTGCCAACACTATTGAAAGCACCTAAGCAAGCATCAATTGCAAGAATAAAGTGGTTTTGATATTTATCCTGGATTATTTCCAACGTTTCGCACAGGTTGATAGCGTGCACTGGTTCATCTAATGTCCCAAGGACATCAAATCCACGCTTTTTCAAATCCGTTCCAACCAGAGGACCAAGAGAATCGCCTGTTGATCTATCTGTACCAACGCATACAATCAAAACCTGCTTCCCTTTCGGAATTAACCGCTTAATTCTGGTAGAAATCCTCAGTTGTCTAGGTCTTTTCATAGGGCTTGTCCTCCTTGTCTGGATATGTTAATCTTCATTTACAAATGTTTTTCTAAGCCGTCTGTTCGCTGCAGGCGGTTTTTTCTTTGTCTACCATCTGTTCCAGCTCAACCATTTCTCCAAGGGTAATTACCTTTCGTCCCACTGGGCGATCCCCATCGCAAACCAATTCAATTACTCCAGCTGCCGTTGTCAGGTCCTTCATGCCTTTCTTACCTCCTTCACCTCATAGAATTGGCGATTTAAATGCAATCGATCGCGATAATTCTTCAATGCTTTAAGTCCTCCTGGATATTGAGAAGCTACTACAACATCTTGAAAGAAGTGTTTCTCATGCGCTGCTTGCGCCAACTTGTTCCAGTCTTTTTTCACGTCTTATTCCTCCCTTTAGATCAACCAGAGTGTGAAAAGCATACCCATGACTTGCTGAATGATGGATGTTGTATCTACTCCACATAGAACCGCTACAGCAACTTCTGTAGCGTCTGTTGCACGAACCCATGACATGAATGTATGAATGTCTGGTAGCTTGTCTCCCTTTTCAAACTTGCAGATGCAGCTTTTCGTACGATTTAGCAATGCAGCCAATTGCTCTTGAGTTAAGCCAGCACGGATTCTCATCTTTTTCATAAGAGTGGCGTAATCGGTTAAGAACATTTCGGAGCCTCCTTTCCCCGAAAATTTCCAACTTGGAAACGACAACAATACTGAGGGTTTGTACAATGAGGCTAGCTCATCTTCTAGACTCTCCCTCGGCCCCTTGATGAGCCGAGGCTTTTCTTTCTTCTGCGATAAATTCATGCAGCCGAGCTTTGTATGCAAGCAGTTTAGATTTTCGCTTTGCTCGTTTTTCACGTGACCATTTTGCTGATTGATTGACCTTCTTTGTGTACCAGCCAATCCGTTTTACAAGTTCATCGAGGTTGTCCAATTGAACTCCCCTCCTTATAATTGGTAGGATTATCCATACCCATTGTCGAAAATTGAAATAGGGCCGTGTCAAAAGGAGAGGTATGTTTGTCTGACCCACGTAGAAGTTTTAGTCAAGTGGATGTTGATGTTGTTTGTCCAAAGTGTTCGAGTAGATTTACCGAAAAATTTGAAAAAGTGTAGATAGACGGTGGTATAGTCAGGTGCCCTAATCCAAGCTGCAACTTGGACATTGAGTTGATTGTTCATTTCGAACCTCGGGTTTTTGAAGTAAGATAACCGGGAGATTCACGACGCGGCCCAATGTGATCGAAATCACCTCTTATCACAAGACCATTTTCAAACGAGACATATCCACTTGTAGTCCCATGTCCGCAACAAGCTGCATTGACTCCAGGCAAATTTTTTATGCATGGGTCGTGACCTTCTGATGTAGGAAATAACCCACATTTAATACAAGACCGTTCTTCTTCATTGAGTGGCTTTCCGTTATCTGCATAAACCCATTCATTAATCTCGGGAAGAAAGTGGACTTCATGTCCAATTATGAAAGCCCGCGCAGCTAATCTGATCCACTCAGTTATAACCTTTCACCTCGCTTTCATCACACAACTACATGCAGCGTCGAGTCTTGGCAGTGACCCCACCTGACCTTCATCACCCTTACCTGGGGAATGGTGGTATGTATTATGGTGCGGCTCATATCTTCGCTCGCTCCCGCTCTTCGGCGCTCTATGCAGTTGTGTGAGGGTACTGGTCATGTCTTATGCGGTTTCCTCTTTCTTCTCAGGCTGATCTGGCTGAATAGTTTCTTTCCGTAAAGCTGGCTGTGACTCGAGCAGCACCTTTAAAGCATGGACCATACGTTTCTTGTCGGGTGCGAACTCTCGTTGGAATTCGATACCTTTAGGTGGTTTAATCATTGTGGGCCTCCTTTCAGGCTGTTTCGCCATTGTTTGCAGACAATGATTCATTTAAAAAAATATAATCTTCCACTTTTAAGTTTTCTTCCTTACAGAGCTTAAACAGCCCTACAAACAGTTTCGCTCCACCATTTTTCTTACCATTCAAGATCCGAAATAGGTATGAATACTCGACTCCTACCTTCTCTGCTAGTACGGGTGTGCTCCACCCCCGAACCTCAGCAAGTTTTTCTATGGCCTGGATGTTTACTCGCATTTTTTCACCTCCCCATTGTTTGCTTGCAATACCAAAATATCATGTCCACAGACAATGGTCAAGTTATTTTATTGCCTGCAAACAACATTTTTTTGCTACTCCCATTGTCTATAGGCAATTTAAGAAGTAAAATTATATAATAATTGGAGGGAAAGTGATGGAATTCAATAAAGCTGAATTTGCAAGGCTTCTAAACTTGGCTAAAGGTACAAGATCCATTAACAAATTTGGCATGGATTCTGGAGTTGACCCTGGATACATATCTCGCTTGTTACGATGTCTTATTGAGAATCCACCAAGCGCGTTGATTATTAAGAAGCTAGCTGAAAAAGCCAATAACGACATTGCTCCTGAAGCCTTGATGATAGCCGCTGGTTATATTGAAGATGGGACAACCTCCGTATCTGACAATAAGGACAAACCACTTTCCGAATATGAAAGCTTATTCTTCTACGAATTAGAAAAGCTGAGCGATGAAGATAAACAGAAGGCATTAGAGCATGTGAGGTACTTAAGGTATATTGCGGAGCAACAGAAATGATAACGAGACACGCTAAAAAGATGCGTGTCTTTGCTATATTAGGGAGGAGAAATCTAAAGTATGGACCTTTTTGAGCAATGCAACAAAGTTGATTCAAAAGATGATCTCATTCAATTTATTAAGGCATTAAGACACGATCTTCTAGTTGAACCCCGTAGAATGGGAAAACCTATCGCTCGCTGCCTTTTTAGAGGCAATGGATTCCTGGATGAAAGATACGATAGATATGGGGTATCTACCTCATTAGCCCTAGTGGAAGTCACTCGCTGCCATATTATACACGGGGCAGATTTATGAGCAGTAAGAAAAATATAAGAAGAGGAAAAAGCACTTTATTGGAGTATGTGAGGCAACTTAGGTATCTGGCAGAACAAGATAGCGAAATGCAAATAGACCAATCATTTGTGAGTCATTTTTTACAACTGAAGGCTGGCATTAAGAAGTTTAAAAAAGCAACTACCTAAAATTACAATTTGTGAGTCTTCAAGAATAACGTTATTTTTAACTTTTCTGTGCCAGCGTTGTTTAATTAATACTATAAATTTTTAGAGAAGCTAGTCTAGCAATGCGTAGCCTTTTTGTTCAACAATCCATCCCTATATGAAAAAAGAACGGAATACTTATTCGCGTCCTTTGCATTTTTTGTTTATTATTTTTCTGACAGCCATTAATAATCCCAATTGAGCGTATTCAAGTCTTCTATGAATTTTTCACCTTTTTCTTTCTCTACCATTTTTATATAATACGCTAACCCAAATAAATGCTCCTTAAAATTTGATCTTTGATTCCCAATTTTCATAAGATGATTACTTACACCGAATTTCTTACAATAATGTATTTGTTGCCTTAAATACTTTTTCATTTTTATTGGTACACCTAATACTTCGTTCACTATTAAACCCGTGACTTCTTGCCTTTGATGCTTAAATAGTATTCTGGTTTTCTCCTCGTTTAAATTGTATCCTTCATCGGTTATTATTTCCTTTAACTGGTGAATATATTTTGAAATGTATTTTGGACCTGAAATAGTAATATCATCAGCATATCTCGTATAATCAGCTCCAATTTTCTTGCAAAAGTTTTCAAATCGTCTATCTAATTTTATGTTAACTAAATTCGATAAATACGGACTTGCTGGAGATCCCTGAGGTAATCTTCCTTCATAAGTACATAGTCTAGCTAGAATAAAGGAAATTTCTTTTGTATAACCATAATAATAAAATATATTAAAAATTTCATTAAATTGAATTGAAGGAAAAAAATCTTTTATATCAATGTTTATGACACATTCTTTTTGAAGATGTTTATTTGCATTTTCTACAATTGAAAGATTTGGAACAAATCCTTTTGATGAATCAGATACTTTAAGTCTATAAAGAATATTTTCAAGTATCCATCGTTGCAAGTGTTTTAATGTTTGATAAGGTATTGAGATTTCCCTATACTCCCCCTTTTTTTTCTTTGGAATACGGGCCTGTTTATAAAATTTTTCAGGAAACATGAACAATTTTGCCAAGTACTTGTCTCTTACACCCATAACTAACGCTAAATGGTCTTTATCGAAAATTACAGGTAGATTGTTATTAATTAGTCTTTCGCAATATTCAACACAAAGATTAATATATTGATCTCTGTAACCTTTTTCTCTCAAACCTGAAACTAATGTTTCAATATAACTCGACATTGATTCACCTTCTATTAGGAGGACAATAATTTAATTTTACTGAGAGTCATTTACCTATTATTTCCTGATATTGAAAATTGAGTTAAAACATTTATAATTTAGCGTTCTCTTTGTATGTACCATTTATTTGATTGTGCGCTGAATTATTAATGATTTAGCTCATATCTTTACAAAGTAAAGATATATCCTAAAATATCCACATCCTTTGATTCAACTTTCAGCAGGATATTTTAGGATAATACTTATTGTAACATTATTAATTTGGATTCCGACTCGAAATCCTATTCTAAAGGACCCTCAGTAGAATTCTATTATTTTTGGTAACCCTCAAACTTCTTGTTAAAATTATTAGGTAAATAAACAGCATCCAAACTAATTTTAGTTTTCAAGTTGTCGTGAATATTATCTTGGTTTGCACTATATAATTCCTCTAATGAAATGTCATGATAATTGTGCTCTTTCAATACACCCAATCCGTTATCTGATATCTCTATCATTTTAAGTTCATTAATTGCTAATAAATCATTTTCAAGTAGGAAATCGATAAGTTCTTGTACATGGTAATACGATAGTCCTAATAACAAGGCCATCTCTTCATACGTATAGGAGGTTTTATAGTTGTTAAAATAGATCAGTAATAAAAGATTTTTGAAATCCATAAACTATTATTTTTTCCCCTCTTTAATATTAACAAGATACTTAGCATTATTCCGCTTTTGCCTATTCTCGGACATCGCTTTTCCACTACTGATACCTTTCCGAAAAGGATCAAAATTATTACGTCCTGAAAATAATGCATTCCAATTCTTTTGGTTACCTCTCCAGAAACAACTCAATGTATTATTAGGTATATTATGGTAGAAGGACACTAACCCTTCTGATTGCTGATAACCTAAAACATAATCGTCTTCTCTGCCATTATTGATTCTCAATTCTAAATCATAAATAAGTTGTCGACTAAAAGCTACCTCTTCTTGTTGAAAAATATGATTCTGGGTAAATGCTTTTATATGTATGTTACTACAAATTATATTTACATTCATACCATGCGCAGAAGCATATTGTTTAACTGAATCTATCCCAGACTGGAATCCTTCAAGTGTTATATAGATAATCCGTTTCTGATTAAGGTAGTCTCCATAAATTGTATAAAGTGATTTCATAAATTTAACAAAAGTTTTTCCTGTGCCAATGATATCGTCAATAAACACGAAATTTTCAATACTATGCAGATCTATTCTTCCCTCTTGTATTACTGACCTGAAGTCAAGTTTAAAGCAATGCTTTGATAAATCATTTGCTCGTTGATAGCATCCATGCATATCAACAGAACTTGTCCGAGTACCACCTTTTGAAAACACTGGAAAAAATAAAGTGTTAGTAAATGCATTTTGAACTTGATCTAAAACATCATGAAACTGTTGGATAAATCGTTGATGCAATTCAATAAAAGTTGAATTAACTTTAACCATGCTGTAATACTGGTACCTTTTTAACAATCTTATCAAAACATGCTTCTCTTCTTCAGAAGCATGTTTGATCCAATTTTCTATTTTTCCTCGCAAATCATTTATATTATGGTATTGCCCCCATTCAATTTCACAATGTTGCAATACTTCATTTAAAGTATCATCCATTTTTACACACCCTTAAATCACGCTCAATATCATAAAATCAGTATTCGACAAGTAGTTCTGATTTCCTACATAATTTCGTTTTTATCGCTCGACATAAAACGACAAAAACTCCTGATCAGTGATGAAGAGGCAGTGGTTTTTCACTTTTTTTGGATATCGAGGAGTCTTTTTTTAGATATTCTACATTCTCTATGAAAAATTCTTTCTCGATCAATTGTTCTTTCGTAATTATCATATTTCTTTTACAAAGTCCTGGATTATAATTATCCCCTATAAGATACCTGTCAGCTTTGACTGGATGTAGCAAGTACCACTTTTCCTTTTTTCCTTCTTTTTCAATCTCTATAGAAACAACTTTCTCCGTTTTAAACGCAAGTATCTTATTCAATGGTTTTAGCATGAGTACAATAAAGATTGAACAAAAAAAGAAAATCGAGGCTAAAATGATGTAATAATTTATCGACATTGTTTCTGGGTTCTCGGAATACAACATTCTTACAATTGGTCCAGTAAAATATGGTGGTAAAACAATGAGCCCTAATGAATAAATCCCTGTCGCCATCAAAAATAGAAATCTAATACTTTTCATTTTGATATCCGTGATTTTCTTTTGTAGTTCATCCATCCAATATAAGACTGCAAAGAAAATATTGAGACAAATAAAAGCAAATAATGCGACTAAACTACGATACCAATTTGGATTATTTGCGAAGAAATCCCCGAATGGCAGCATAAAAATAGTAACAATAATCATTTTGAACAGGTAATGTATTATTTGATAGAGGAGTCTCTGTTCCTTCGTATAAATTTTCTTCTCAATTTCATGAGCTGTGACAAATGTAAGTGGCAATACGGCTATTAACCTTAATACAATTACTGATATTGTTACTACTATAGTGGGAACCTGTAACATTGACAAAAGCTTCGGCAATAATTCCTCCATTAATTCATCCCTCTAGCCTTTGAATTCGTAGTATCAATCTATTATTATAATCGCTAGCGTCCTCCGCATAGTGAACTCTTCTATGACAGTTTGGACAGATTGCAGCTACCCAATCTGGTTGATCTGGTCCTCCATCAGAAAGTCTTCGAAGGTGATGTACTTCCAAAAACGGTTCTCCTTTAGCTGTCTTAAAGGGAGCTCCATGATCACAGGCTTCACATATTCCGTTCGCTCGTTTAAGAGCGTACTTTTTTACAGCTTCGCTACGCTCCCGATATAGGACCAAGCGTTGTTTAGATGACATCCCCTGATTCTCAGTTGCGGTTGTTAACGCCATAGTTTTAAGTTCCTCTAATGTTAAATCAGGTGGAACAATTGCGCTGGCAGGCTCTCCATTATTAACTACCTCAATTGGTATTAACTCAAACACAATTACCTTTCGATCTTGTCCTTTATTGTCTTTATCTCTAACTTTGTATCCGACACAAATCATCTGCCCCACATACTTTACATGGCCAGTTCGTATGTACTCAAATAGATGAATATCCTTACCATCTTCAATATGCTCTAGAATAGCCTTATTCCCTTTGATGAATTGCATATTTCCTTCTTGCCCTTCACCGGTATACAAGAATATGCCTTCTTCATTCCAACCATCTTTGTATCCATACTCTTCACCGCGTTCTCCAGTAAAAAGCATGATAAATGGAAACCTAGAAGGAGTTGAAATTCCTCCGTAACGCTGACCTGCAAACATTGTATGAAGATCAAGTCTTCGAAACTCTGTTCCAGGTACGAATACGTTTGCTACATCTTCAGGTGTAATCTCAATCGAATTTTCAGCAACACTCACAGCTGCTTCTGCTTCTGCTTCTGCTTCTGCTTCTGCTTCTGCTTCTGCTTCTGCTTCTGCTTCTGCTTCTGCTTCTGCT
>NZ_JAWRXI010000422.1:0-233 GCF_046535075.1 Brevibacillus sp. SIMBA_040 | reverse complement strand
GGCGTTCATGGCCACGGTGAAATAATTTGAATACTTCTTGTGGCAAAGTCACGCGCTCAGGGAGTGTAGATCACAATAAGCCAGCATCCCCTTGCGCAGATGAGCAGCTCAGATTCAGTTCCGTACTATTTACGCGTCGCCGTTACGGACCATTTGGCTTCGAGAACAGCCAATCCTGATCTGCAGCCAAAAAGCGGATAGTCAGAGAATCACTCTAGAGGCCCGCCAAAGAC
>NZ_JAWRXI010000421.1:0-233 GCF_046535075.1 Brevibacillus sp. SIMBA_040 | reverse complement strand
GGTGGAGCTGAACGGGATCGAACCGATGACCTCCTGCTTGCAAGGCAGGCGCTCTCCCAACTGAGCTACAGCCCCATAGAGAAACCTCAAAAGGTGAAGCTTATGCTTCGTGGGTAATTCCGAATACTTTTCGAGGACCCCTCAGCAAAGCAATAGATGGTGGGCCTAGGCTGACTCGAACAGCCGACCTCACGCTTATCAGGCGTGCGCTCTAACCAACTGAGCTATAGGCC
>NZ_JAWRXI010000420.1:0-234 GCF_046535075.1 Brevibacillus sp. SIMBA_040 | reverse complement strand
GCTTAACGGATGGTGTACCACGTACGATTGTTTTGCTATTTCAAATTATCATGGAAGGGGCAAAAGAGAGTAGTTATGATTATTTAGAAGAAACGATCGATAAGACCACACCTTTATATAAGCATCGGATGGATGATTTATCACGTCAGCAAAAAGCGATTGTACATACCATAGCGATGAACTGGGACGCGTTGAGTACTAAGGAAATCGCGGAACAAACACGCCTGCCAAGCA
>NZ_JAWRXI010000419.1:0-234 GCF_046535075.1 Brevibacillus sp. SIMBA_040 | reverse complement strand
GTGCGCAGCCTGGTCGCGCAGAATGTCGGCGTCACGATTCTTTCCGACCTCGTTTTCAGGCCGTGGTCCCACGACGGGGGAAGAATACGCAGGACGGTGATGGCAGGATCCGTCCCGTCGATGGACCTGGGACTCGTCCATCGACGCGACGCCGACCTGTCCAAGGCCGCCAGCGCCTGTGCACGCGTCTTGCGTTTGCTGGCAAAAAGCCTGTTGCGAGAATCGCATCTGCAG
>NZ_JAWRXI010000418.1:0-234 GCF_046535075.1 Brevibacillus sp. SIMBA_040 | reverse complement strand
CCACTTTTAGCGTATTGTTGCCGCTACCTACTATTGCAGGAGACAAATACGAGGTATGGCAAGACTCTAACGATATGACGATGCTTGAGCAGCAAGATAGTTACGTGCTGCTTGTGCACGGCGCTCACCTAGGGCCATGTTGTATTCACGGCTACCGCGCTCCTCGGTATGACCTGCGATTACAACACCAGCCGCTGGATTTGAGTTTAGTAGACTCACGTGCTGGTTAAGGAC
>NZ_JAWRXI010000417.1:0-234 GCF_046535075.1 Brevibacillus sp. SIMBA_040 | reverse complement strand
GGCATTCATCCAATGCCCACACCTGTACCACACCACCTGGGGCAATTCCTATCTGTACAGACGCGAGCGGATCTAAAAAAGCCGCTTCAGGAACGCTTGTGCACTCCTTGGTCAACGCATTACGCATGACCTGCCTCGCATCTTCCGGACTTTCAAACCAACCCTGATACGTTTGCGGCTCGGCCAGTGATTGCCAGCGGACATAGATGCGAACCGGAAGCTTGGCGTCCCTTA
>NZ_JAWRXI010000416.1:0-234 GCF_046535075.1 Brevibacillus sp. SIMBA_040 | reverse complement strand
AAATACTAATGCAACCGGATATGAATATCTTTCATTTCCAACGTCAAGAAACTTTGTATTTAATTTAACTGTCGGATTTTAAAAATTATTAAAATGAAAAAAATTAACATAAAAATTCTATTATTTTCTGTATTTGTACTAGTTTCAAGCAACAGTTGTGATCGATTTGAAGAAATGAACATAGATCCGAGTGCTGCAACTGTTGAACAGGTTTTGCCCGAATACTTTTTGGCA
>NZ_JAWRXI010000077.1:0-368 GCF_046535075.1 Brevibacillus sp. SIMBA_040 | reverse complement strand
CGCGCGCCACCTCGTCAAACGCGACCCCGGCTTTCAGCTTCTCGAGCACACCGGCGGCGCTCGCCGCATCCCGCACCGCGATGATCCGCGTCTGATACTCGCGCGGGCCTTGCTCCGCGACCATCGCGTCGTAGGCCGACTTGACCTGTGCATCCGTGACGGCTGGCACCTGCAGATGGCGCTCCAGGTACAGCCGGTTCTCGGCGTTCACGCGCGTCGTTCCCGTCAACCCCGCGACCGTCGGCGCACGGTCCAGGCCTTCGCCAAGCGCCGCCTGCCGAACCAGTTCGCGCCCGATGAGCCCGCGCACGGCAACCTCGCGCATTTCTGGACTGTCGGGCAAGTGCGTCTTGGCCAGCACGTCGTCC
>NZ_JAWRXI010000415.1:0-234 GCF_046535075.1 Brevibacillus sp. SIMBA_040 | reverse complement strand
GACGTCGGAAGTCGACGAGATATTGGAAGAATTGTCGCCAGAGGACGAAGGGTCGATTTCTGCAGATTCAATCGGTGGCATAAATAGGCGCATTTTGGAAGCAAAGGTTGGTCGAAAGCTCACACGCCATAACTGTGAGCGGTGCGGCGGTGAGCGCGGAGGCTTTATTTGCCCGCTGACAAAGAAGGTTGTTTGTCAACTTGGAGAGTGCTCGTCACCCTCAAATAGCTGGAC
>NZ_JAWRXI010000414.1:0-235 GCF_046535075.1 Brevibacillus sp. SIMBA_040 | reverse complement strand
CGGCGTCCTCGCCCTGGTCGATGGCCCACAGCGTGTCGTCGTCGAAGATGTGAATGGTGTTGATCTTCACCAGCGCCTGGGCGCTGGGCTTGCCTGGGGCCCACTCGTTCCACTGCCCGCCGGGGAACGGTTTGAGGCTGCCGTCGGGCAGCACCTCGGCGATCGAAGGGGTTTTCTCGAAGCCCGGCCAGCGTGGCAAACCGACGAACAGGCGGCCATCGGAGGTCAGCGCGAC
>NZ_JAWRXI010000413.1:0-235 GCF_046535075.1 Brevibacillus sp. SIMBA_040 | reverse complement strand
CGCATCAAAACGCGTTGCCAGAGATGCGTCTCGAAGAACGACAGCAGAGACTTTTGTCAGCGCATCGCCCAGAAAACGATATACGTTTCCCTCGGTTGACGCATTGGAGCTCTCAGGTGCAACAACATTGCATCCGCCGCTGGCCGTAATAATGCGCATGCCGCGCGAAAACGAAGCAACAAGAGTGCCCTCCGTTGTCGCAAGCGGGACGACGAAATCTCCTTGCGCACGAACA
>NZ_JAWRXI010000412.1:0-235 GCF_046535075.1 Brevibacillus sp. SIMBA_040 | reverse complement strand
CCAGGCTTTGAACGCCAAGTCCTCAATTTAGAGCTTCTTCTAAAAAATATAATATAAGAATTTGAAACTATCTAATTTGAATTGTAAGGTAGAAAACACTGGGTAGCTTAAATTCAAATTAGATCTATTATATAGCTAAATTTTTTCTAGATATAAGTATAAGGTTGTAATGATTAGTCTTTACTTACAAAAGATGACTGGTTCATAATTCAGCTTGTAAAATAGATTTCCCACA
>NZ_JAWRXI010000411.1:0-235 GCF_046535075.1 Brevibacillus sp. SIMBA_040 | reverse complement strand
ATAGCGCACGCACCAAACGACTAATTACTCACCATACAAAAATCTGTTTCGTAACATAGGTTCTAGGCTCAAACATCAATAATTCAGGACAAATTGATAGCTTTGGTAATGCTATTCCAGTAGGTGACACGGTTACAAACTCGGTTTATTTGGGTAGTAATACAATTGCCACTACTGGCGATAAAGTAGGAACACAATTGTTGCAGAGTAACGGGCAACAAGGTAGTACTACAAC
>NZ_JAWRXI010000410.1:0-235 GCF_046535075.1 Brevibacillus sp. SIMBA_040 | reverse complement strand
ATTTCATCTTATGAAAATAAAATGCTCGAAAGAGCTTCCGAAGTTACAAGATTAACCTTAGAAAATACGGTGTTAATGCATTCTGAAAATGCGATTGAAAACCTTATGAAAATTTTTAATGGAGAATAATATTTCAGGTTTCGGGCGGGAGCTTCGCTCCCGCCCGAAACCTGAAATATAAAAACGATCAATATAAATTGATTATATTCGATTGTAAATTATTTTAAGAAAAAAC
>NZ_JAWRXI010000032.1:0-35419 GCF_046535075.1 Brevibacillus sp. SIMBA_040 | reverse complement strand
TGTTCAATACAGAGATCATCTTCTTGGAGCTGCCTAGACTTTTTAAAAGTGTCCTTTACAAAGGGTACATTTTAATATGCGCTTCACCCTTTTTCTTTTTGCCTTTCGCGGAAACGGCGGACCTTTATCAAATTCCCGCACATTTTATCATCGCACCAGCGTCTTACCCGATTGCGGCTCTCATCAAAAAAGACCCACTTACAATCGTCATTATGGCAAATTTTGATCCGGCGCACATCCTGACTCGTCAAAAGCTGTGCAAAGGATTCCGCTATTCGTCCTTGTATGAGTGCCCATCCCTCTGCTTTGCTTATCTGCTCCAGGTGATAGCCTTGTCCTTCTTTGTCTTCTGATACCCGCATGCAAGACGGCACCAAAGCCAATGCGTGATTCAGTGCATCTACATCTTCCTGTGGCGCGGCTTCACCGCTGACCATTGCCTCTACGATTCTGCGCATTTGTTCACGAAGCCGCAACAGTGACAGCCTGACCTGGTCATCCGCTGGAGCTGGCGCCGTCAGCTTCCATTGGTGGAAAAAGGCTTCCAGCCACTCCTGCTTATCCAGTCGATTTTCTCTTTTGCCTGAACCCCGCCAATCTCGCCAATCACTATTTAAAAAGTCAATGCATAGCCACTCCACTACTGCTCCCCCGTTCATTGCATGTCCTCTCAAGAACCTCTTGTATGGAAACCCAGGATATGGTATGTTTTTCCTTGTAACGATCAAAATAGTTTTTGATAGTTACATCCATTATCATCCTTAGAGCCATTATACCGCCTACTTATTTCGTTTCACAGACGAGGAGGATGCACATGAACAGGATGGAATTACTGCTGCACGAATGGAAATGTACCTACGACAAAGAAGATTGGTACCCACCGCTAAGAAATGCTCTGACCGGACTTTCCGCTGCACAGGCCAGCTGGCGCCCTGAAGGCCTAGCCGCTAACACCATCTGGGAAAATGTCAGTCACCTGTTATTTTTCAAGGAACGGCTCTTGCATCGCATGCAAAATACCGAGTTTCCCCTGTCCGCAGAGACAAACGATGACACCTTTACCCCCTCAGGCGGTCCAGATGATGAAGAGGCATGGCAAGCCACCGTTGCTCGCATGGAGCAAGTCCATCGCCAAATACATGAAAAGCTCGCCTCGCTCTCCGAAGATGCTTTTGACCAACCGCTGCCCAGTATTCCTTTAGGGCAGAGTGTGATGAGCATCGTACTTCATGATGCCTTTCACACAGGACAAATCGTGCAAATCCGCAAGCTTCAGGGAACATGGCCAGAAAAACGCTCATTTTTATAGAGGCGCCCTTATTGGAAACTACCGTCTATGCATCTATGTACGGTAGTTTTCTTTTATAGATTCAACCTATTTCTTGCCACCATGTGTCAATCGTACAAACCTTTATCCTTTCAGCACCGTATCCTGAACATATAATAGATAAAGGAGTTGTTCGCTTTGAGCAAATGGGTTGGAGATGCACAATGAATGGCGTAAATGGACGTCATATTGTAGTAGATGCCTTTGATTGTGATCCTTTTTTACTAAATGATCTCGTTCATTTGGAAAAGCTACTGAATCAAGTCGTTTCATCACTTGGCATGCAGATCTTGGCGACTAGCTTCCACCGATTCGATCCTCAGGGAGTAACTGGCATTATTCTACTCTCTACCTCACACATTTCGATTCACACGTGGCCCGAGTACTCGTATGCTGCCTTTGATTTGTTTACATGTGGAGACGATGATCCAGCTACAGAAATTGAAACACTTATTCGTGGACTTTCCTCAAAAAGCGCGCTCGTATATGGCATAGATCGCTCTAACAAAAGCAGCGGTGCTCCGGCAATTTGGTCCATGCAATCGCGACTTGCTTCTGCAAGCACCTCCGATCATGCAAACAACATTACTTTTTCCAATGTCTCGCTCGGGATAGATTCTGCTTCAAATCGCGGTGACAACTACGACCAGATAGAACGCAACGAAATTCTAGCTGGCAAACATACCATGTTGTACGAAGGAACGAGTAATTATCAGCGCATGGAGCTGATCGAGGCAAACGACATGCGCATGTACTTGGACGGGCAGCTGCAATTCAGCTCATTGGATGAAAGAATCTATCACGAAGCACTTGTTCATCCTGCTTTCCTGTATGCTGCATCCCCTAAACGGGTACTCATTGTAGGCGGCGGTGACGGACTGGCCGTACGTGAAGTGCTCAAGTACCCTGGAGTTGAGCATGTTGACCTTGTCGATCTGGACCCGATGGTGCTGGATGTAGCTAAGCACGTACCCGCGGTCGTTTCACTGAATGAGGCGTCCTTGCATGATCCGCGTGTACACGTTCATCCTCAGGACGCAGCTCAATTTCTGGACTTGCAACGACCTTCCTATCAGATTATCATCGTGGACTTTCCTGACCCAGCCGATGAAATCATTAGCACGCTGTACACCACGGAATTTTTTCAACGCCTCGCTGCACAGCTTTCCGATGATGGTGTAATGGTTTGCCAGTCGTTTTCACCCGAAGACGCACCCACTGTTTATTGGAGTATAGAACTCTCGTTAAAGGCTGCGGGACTTCACACACAATCCTATCACTGTCTGGTTCCTTCCTTTGGTGACTGGGGCTTTCACTTGGCAGCACCGAAACCACTCATCCGCAAGACAGACAGCATACCTGTACCCGCCCGGACTCTCCCAGCAGATATAGCTGCCCTTTTTGCTTTCAAACAGGATATTTTGTTAAAACGGGCAAATGCGACGACGAATTCACTTGAGAATCTTGTTTTGCACAAGTATTATCAGCAGGAAGCTGGAAATAGTATGTAGAATGACAAATCCCCCTCAGACGCCATGCTGTCACGGGGGATTTTTTGTACAGAGGAAAAAAGAATGACTAGATTTTACATTGATAAATACTGAACAATCTTATATAGTTGATAAATAAATCAATTTCATACATGTATCCTCATCTTTCACGGTGAGGATAGAGGTCGCGGCTTTTATATGATCCTGTACGAGATTCAGCAGAAATTCATGACTGCAGGAAAAGGAAAATCCGCCGAAGTCCATCGCGTATCGCTGTGCGCATGGGCTGGGGCTGTACCCGAAAGGGACAGAACTGTCACGTCTTGCGTGCCGGCAAGCGTGTTGTGCTATCTTCAGTGAAGGCTTGGTGGGGATTTGATGATACCGCTTTGTGCCCTTTTTTATGGCTACAGGCGGTTTTTTCGTTTCCGACCTTCCTTTACGAACATCATTTTCTAGAAGGGTCGTGCAAGTAGGTTATGTCAGAAAATCAATTGCAACGTGGTTTAAAAGCCCGTCACCTGACCATGATCGCCATTGGCGGTTCTATCGGTACAGGATTGTTCCTCGCAAGCGGCGGCTCCATCCACTCTGCCGGACCTGGCGGAGCGTTGGTTGCTTACATCGCTATCAGTATCATGGTTTACTTCCTGATGACAAGTCTGGGAGAAATGGCTGCTTTCATGCCGGTTTCCGGTTCCTTCTCCACGTATGCGACGCGCTTCGTCGATCCATCTCTGGGCTTTGCCCTCGGCTGGAATTACTGGTACAACTGGGCGATTACCATTGCCGTCGAGCTTTCGGCTGCTGCTCTCATCATGAAATTTTGGTTCCCGGATACTCCCTCTATCATCTGGAGTGCCCTGTTCCTCGTCCTTATGTTCTGTCTGAATTTGTTGTCAGTCAAGAGCTATGGGGAATCTGAATATTGGTTTGCACTTATTAAGGTCATAACCGTTATTGTTTTTATCATAATTGGTGTCCTGATGATTTTCGGTATCATGGGTGGAGAAGCTGTTGGATTCCAAAACTTCACGAAAGGCGACGCTCCATTTAGTGGCGGCTTCATGGCGTTGCTTGGTGTCTTTATGATCGCCGGGTTCTCTTTCCAGGGAACAGAGCTGGTCGGTGTTGCTGCGGGTGAAAGTGAAAATCCAGCAAAAAATATTCCAAAGGCCATTCGCCAGATTTTTTGGCGCATCTTGTTGTTCTATATTTTCGCGATTCTCATTATCGGCCTTCTTGTGCCATACGATAACCCGAACTTGATTAGCGGCGATATTTCGGATATTGCAATCAGCCCGTTCACCATCGTGTTTGAAAAAGCAGGATTTGCCTTCGCTGCTTCCGTGATGAATACGGTTATCCTCACCTCGGTTCTATCCGCTGGTAACTCTGGCATGTACGCTTCTACCCGCATGCTCTGGGTGCTGGCAAAGGAAGGCAAAGCGCCAAAATGGTTTGCCAAGGTTACTCGCAACGGTGTACCGATCAATTCCTTGATCTTGACTGCGCTGATTGGAGCGCTTGCCTTTTTGTCCTCGTTGTTTGGCGATGGAGAAGTGTACATTTGGCTGTTAAACGCATCCGGGATGTCAGGCTTTATCGCCTGGCTCGGCATCGCTGTCAGTCATTATCGCTTCCGCAAAGCTTTTCTGGCGCAAGGACGCGATCTGAGAGAGCTTCCTTATCGGGCGAAATGGTTCCCGTTTGGACCGATTTTCGCATTCATCATCTGCTGTATCGTCATTCTCGGTCAAAATTACTCCGCGATTTCCGCTGAAGGGATCGACTGGAACGGGCTTATGGTGTCTTACATCGGTCTTCCACTGTTCTTGATCATTTGGTTAGTCTATAAATTAACCAAAAAAACAAAGCTGGTGCCGCTTGATCGCGTAGATTTCAGCATGGATGAAAACTCTCATTAAACGTAGTTTGCTGCTTCACCATACGATACAGAGGATCTCCTTCACCACGGGAGATCCTTTTACTTTTATTCAAGTTGGCGTTTATTCATTTCTTTCCCATATGAGTGCAAAAACTGCCTATCTCAAGGCATAGCGAAGCCAGTTTTTCCAAATCTATGTAAATATTTTTCTGCTTGTCATAACTATTTCCGTTGACGAAATAAAAGTGGAAATATATACTGTTGATTAAATTGATAGTGATAATGATTATCGTTATCAAATTTATATATACTCAGGAGGTTAGTTTAATGAAGTCCAGGCTATTCTCGACCATTTGCAGCACTACCTTGGTTACTGCATTATTGGCAAGCTCGCCCCTCGTTTTTCCCACTTCCCACGCATTTGCTGCAGAACTGAAGACGGCAGATATCATTACGATGGACCAGGCTATCGAAAAGACTCTGAAAAACAATACCGATCTGGAGCTGCTCCGATTAGCCGCCGATACAACTTACTACGATTCACTCATAACTCTTCGAGATAGTCAGGCCATAAAGGAAAATTCCATCTATACCTTCAAAGATGCACAGACGAAATACAAGAAGGCAGCAGAAGCCCAAAGAGATATTGCCACTAGCAAGGCCACTATGGATGCGTTAAAAAGTTCATTGCAGCTTCAGGTTGAAAAAGCTTATCTGGAGGTTCTCTTTCTCGAAGCAAAAATAAACTCGCACAAGGAAAGCATCCAACGCCACTATTGGTATCCATCTCCAAATGAAGAAGCCAAAGAAGCGCTTGCTAAGCTTCAAACCAGTCACCAGCAGGCGTTGGCCAAGCTGAATGATTTACTGCTGGAAGCACCTGAAAAAGAATGGAAATTGTCCACTTACGACCTGACTCACTATAAATTTCCTACTTGGGAAGAAGTACAAGCTATCGCTTACGAAAAACGCCCGGATATGATAAAAGTCGAAGAGGAAAGAAAGCTTGCTGAAGTAAAGGTAGACATCGTTGCGAGGTATTCTCTCCCGAGTACCTACGATGGTAAAATTGCAAGGAATAATTTGAAAAAAGCGGAGATTTTGTTGGAAAAGGCTAAAGTAACGGTAAATAAAGAACTAAAAGAAAACTATGATAAAGTCATGTCCGCGAAAAAAGTAATGGAAGAGAGCATAGCAGCACGAGATGCCGCGCAGAAGCAATACGATGAGATGAAGGCAGATTATTTCATACGAAAAGTATCTCTGAATGAGTTGATCGATAGAGAGACAAAGCTGTTAGATTGCGAAACAAAAGCAATCGATTCTAAATATCAGTACCATGTAGCTATTGTCACCTTAAAGCAATCCATCGGAGATTAATCGTTTTATCATGGAAATGGCCTACTATTACTTCTTCTACTCTTTTTGACTATCAGCCTATATAAATGAAAATACACCCCCATGAGGGAGCATTCACGGTATCACCTCTTGGGGGTTTCCTATACTTTTGTGCATAGATGCTTCTCTTGCATAATTCTGCATCACTTTGAAAGCATGCCCTGGGTAAAACGAATCCACTCCCGTGTAGCATATGAGAGATACGCATTTTTTCGCCAAACCATCCCTAAATGCCACTTGATCTCGGGATTCACCAAGGACAAGACATGAAATCGATCGGGGTCCAGCTCACTGCAAATGGTTTCGGGCAACAAAGTAATCCCGATATTTGCCGCGACCATTTCACTGAGAAAATCCCACTGCGAGCTTTTGTAAATCACTTGAGGATGAAAGCCGACCCGCACACATTCATCAATGATGCGACTGTGCAAAGCAAAATCCTCGTGGAATAACAGGAACCTCTCGTCTACAAGCTCTGCCAAGAATACCTTCTGCTTGGCTGCCAATCGGTGCGTCGGATGGACAACTACTTGAATCTCTTCATTCACAAACGAATATGACTCGAAAACCTCCTCATCAATCGGCAAAAGCACTACTCCGCTGTCCAGCATTCCTGAAGCCACATCTGCCTCCACTTTTTTCGAGCCTACCTCTAAGAGCTCCAGGACAATCCCTGGGTACTGCTCGCAAAACTTGCCGATGACCCGAGGGAAAAAATTAGCTCCTACCATCGGCGGCAATCCGATCCGTATCCTGCCTTTTTTCAGTTCCATCAATTCATGAATATGGACTGTCATGTTATCAAACGATTTCACCATAACGTCGGCTTGGGAATACAGCACCCACCCGGCGTCTGTCAGCACGACTCGTTTGCCCAAACGTTCAAATAGCTCGACGCCCAGCTCTTCTTCCAGATTGCGCACCATTTTACTGATCGTGGGCTGTGTAATATAGAGGGACTCCGCTGCCTTGGTGAAGCTGTTGTGGCGAGCTACCTCCAAAAAATATTGCAAATGCCGGATATCCATCAGACATCTCCTTTTGTCACCTATAGATAGGATGAATCCCAATGATTCTATATATGCATTTTACCTATGAAAAGAGGTGATGTACACTTTTCACAAAGGGAGAGAACTTCATGAAAAGACTACTTATACTCTTGGGGCAGGTTGCTTTTTTTATTGTCGTTTCTATTATAATGAACGCACTTGTCTCCATTCTCGGCTGGAAAATACCTGGCAGCCTCCTCGGCATGTTTGTGGTGTTTTTATTGCTTCAATCTAAGGCATTGCGTTTGGAATGGATTGAAACAGGAGCAAGCTGGCTACTCGCCGAGCTGTTGCTTTTTTTCATCCCGCCATCCGTCGGAATCATCTCGTATCAAAGCCTGATGCTGCATGAGGGGATTCAAATTTTTCTCGTGATCGCATTTGGCACCGCATTTGTCATGATTTGCAGTGGACTGGTAGCTCAGAGCATTTCCAAACGAAAGGAGCATACCCGTCCATGATCGCTGGCATACTGGGCTTCCTGTTTACCATCTTCATTTACCTCATCGCCAAACGGCTTTATCGCTACAAACGTACACTACTGTTTTCGCCGCTATTGTTTACACCGATCGTTTTAGTTATTGTCTTACTCTGTACTCATACGTCTTATGATACGTACAATGCAGGCGGCAAATGGCTGGCCTACATGCTCCAGCCTGCTACCATCGCTTTTGCTGTTCCGCTCTACAAATACTATCCTTTATTGAAGAAACACGCTGCACAGATCTTGATTAGTGTCATAGCTGGTTCCGCTGTAGCCGTCGTCTCCTCGGCATTGCTGGCCCTTTTGCTGCATGTCGATCATCAGGTGCTATTCAGCCTGCTGCCGCGCTCGATCACTACGCCGATCGCCATGAACGTATCGGAGATGATCGGAGGCGTTCCTTCTATTACAGCTGTGCTTGTATTGATTACAGGACTGCTCGGCTCTGTCATCGGACCGTATATCATCTCATACCTTCGCATCTCCGATGATATCGCCAGAGGTGTCCTGCTCGGTACGAGCGCCCATGGTGCAGGTACATCAAAAGCGTTCGAGCTAAGCCCGATATCAGGCACCGTCTCCAGCATTTCGATGATCCTCGCCGCTCTCATTACACAGCTGGTTGCTACAATTATCATGTCGTCCTGATAGGAAGCTTTTAAGAAGAAAAAAGGGACAGCCCAATGGCCATCCCACATCTATCGCTTCCTATTATATGGATGCTGTCTAAGCTTTCAGCCGACTCATCAAGCTATCCATCCGCTCCAGCGCCTTTTTCAGCTGATCCATCGACGTCGCATAGGAGCAGCGAATATGCCCGTGACCGCTCTCTCCAAACACATCACCAGGAACGACAGCTACCTTTTCTTCCATCAGCAGCTTTTCAGCAAATGCCGCAGAAGTGAGTCCTGTCGAGGTGACGGACGGGAAGGCGTAGAATGCACCGTCAGGCTCATGGCATGTCAGCCCGATTTGTCTGAAGCCATCAACGATGTAATTCCTGCGCTGGCGGTAGCTCTCGATCATCCGTTCCATATCTGCGCGTCCATGACGAAGTGCCTCGAGCGCAGCCATTTGCGCCATCGTCGGTGCGCACAGCATCGTATATTGATGAATTTTCAGCATCCCTGCCAGCAGATCAGGAGTGGCACATACGTACCCAAGACGCCAGCCTGTCATCGCAAACGCTTTGGAAAATCCGGATATCAGAATCGTTCTGTCCTTCATTCCTGGCAGCGCCGCGATGCTGTCATGCATCCGACCATACGTCAGCTCTGCATAAATCTCATCGGAGATCACCAACAGATCGTGTTTTTCGATAATCGGCAGCAATGTTTTCCACTCGTCTGCGGTCATCGTTCCGCCGGTTGGGTTGTTCGGATAGCAGAAAATGATCGCTTTGGTACGAGGAGAAATATGCTTCTCCAGCTCTTCAGGCGTCAGCCTGAAATTATTTTCCATGGTCGTTTTCAAAAAGACCGGTACACCGCCAGCCAACCGAATGACTGGTTCATACGATACGTAGCAAGGCTCGACGACCAGCACCTCATCACCGGGGTCCAAAATGGCGCGCAGCGCGATGTCAATCGCTTCACTGGCTCCAACCGTAATCAAAATTTCGGACTCAGGATGGTAGCTGACAGAAAAACGCTCCTCCAAATATTTCTGGATTTCAACCCGCAGCTCCAAAAGGCCAGCGTTGGACGTATATGCCGTATGCCCGCGCTCCAATGACGAAATCGATGCTTCCCTCATGCGCCAAGGAGTAACGAAATCAGGCTCACCAACACCTAGCGAGATGACTCCCTCCATCGAAGCTGCCAAATCGAAAAAGCGGCGAATTCCCGAAGGCTTCAAAGAAGCGACTGTGGATGATAAACGACTTTTGTTGACTGTTAATTGTGTACTCACGGCGTAACCACCATCCTGCGATCTTCGTCACGATCCTCCAGCTCAATCCCATCGTGCTTGTAGCGTTTCAAAATAAAGTGCGTAGCCGTTGAAACGACTGAATCGAGTGTCGCCAGCTTTTGCGAAACAAAATTGGCTACTTCTCTCATCGTCTTTCCTTCCAATACGATAGACAAGTCATAGCTCGCACCTGACATCAAATAGACAGCCTTTACTTCCGGGAAGCGGCAAATACGTTCTGCCACCTCGTCAAAGCCCACATCGCGCTTCGGCGTTACTTTTACATCGATCATCGCGTTTACATATGGATGATCCTCAACCCGCTCCCAGTTTATGAGCGCTGGATACTTCACGATAACCTTGTCTGCTTCAAGCGCGGCAATCGCCTCTTCGACAGCCTCAGTTGGTTCAGCCAGCATTTTTCCGATTTGCTCGGCGCTCATGCGACTGTCCTCTTCCAAAAGATGTAGCAGTTCTCGTTGCTTCACTCGATCCATACCCCACCACTCCATTTCTCTCTTTTTAAAAGCAAAAAGCCCCAGCAACCAGACCCATGGTTTCCCATAAATCCGATTGCTGAGGCGAAGGTATCGCGGTACCACTCAGCTTTTTTGCCTTTTTCACAAAAAGCAAACTTATGCAGTCGTCATTGACATGCGCCCGATAACGTGGGCCAGTCGCTGCTTTCTACTCATTCGTTCAAAAGCAGAGCTCCAAGGTGGCATTCAAAAAGAGTTCGCGGCTACCCTCCCAGCAATCAGGCAGCTCTCTGTACGTCAAATCCCTTTTCTACTTTCCTTTTCACGGCGTTTCTTTGCTATGCGTGTTTCATGCTTGATGGAATGTCTCCGATTATAAAAAGGTTTTGGGCTGTTGTCAACTAACAAGTTATGGGGTGGAATTCTTAAATTATGTGGCATAATGGAAAGAAAAAAAATGGTACTACCGCAAAGTGGGGAATCTCATGACGAAAAGTATGGGTGTTATCGACCTTGGTTCAAATACAGCCAGGCTGGTTATTTATAAGCAGGACGAGCAGGGAAATCTGACCGAAGTGGACAATATCAAGCGCAGCCTCAGGCTCAGCAATCATCTGCAAAACAACCGTCTTGACACAGAAGGAATATCCATTACGCTCACTTGTTTGCACCAATTCAAGGAGCTGCTGGAAGTGAAACAGGTCCAAAAAACAATTGCCGTTGCCACAGCTGCCGTCAGACAGGCAGAAAACGGGATCGAGCTGATTGAGCAGATCAAAGTCGAAACAGGTATTTCCGTCCAGATTTTAACAGGCGAGGAAGAAGCCCGTTATGGCTATCTCGCTGTGATGGACAGCATGAATGTAGACGAGGGAGTTACGATTGATATCGGTGGCGGCAGCACGGAGATCACTTATTTCCAAAATCGCAGGCTGCTAGAGAGTCACAGCTTCCCATTTGGAATTGTTACACTGACAAAAATGTTTTTATATAGCGACATACCGACAGAAGCTGAATTCGTCCAGCTGCGTTCCTTTTTAGCCGCCTCATTCGCTTCCAAGCCATGGCTTATGGGCAAAAAATGTCCCGTGATTGCCATCGGCGGTACGGCACGCAATCTGGGAAAAATTCATCAGCGCTCCGTTCACTATAGCATGGACAGCCTGCATCATTACCCGATCAGCACGGATCATGTAACGGGTATTTTGGAGCATATCCGTAGCCTATCTCTGGAAGAAAGACGCCAGGTTCCAGGGATGTCCAAGGACAGGGCAGATGTCGTGCTTTCAGGGATCGCTGCTTTTGAATCCTTGCTGGAATACACAGGCAGCGATGTCCTTCTCGTGAGCAACAAAGGGCTGCGCGAGGGGGTACTATATGAGTCGGTTTGGGGCGCAGAACCGCCTGCGACCGGTAACGATATCCACACAAAAACCGCGACGCAATTTATGCATCGTTATCACATTGACCGTACTCATGCCGAGCATGTCAAAGGCTTGGCCCTATCGCTATTTGACCAGCTAGGCGCCCAGGGTCTCCATACATTCGGGCAAGCGGAGCGAGAGCTTTTAGCTACCGCTTCCCTGCTTCACGACGCAGGTCGCACCATCAACGTATACGACTCATCCGAGCATACGTTTTATTTACTTTCGCAGGTATTGATGGCAGGCTACACGCACCGGGAGCGGCTGCTCATCGCGATGATTGCGTCTTACAAAAGCAATAAGCTGCTGGTGAGCCAGATCAACCGCCATCCAGACATCGTTTCCAAGCAGGACAAGAGTCTGATTGAAAAGCTCGGCCACGTCCTATTAGTATCCCGGATGCTCGATCGCTCCATGACGCAGTCTATCCACTCTGTCCAGCTCACGAAAACAAACGGCTCGTATTCTCTTATTTGTGTAGGCAAGCGCACGGATCATTTGGAATATTCCTTGCTGGACGAACCATTGATCAAGTTCTCCAAGGGTTGGAAAATACCGATATCGTTTGAAGCAGCCATCGACAAACCCAAAACTTAACAATCGCTTAATAGTAGCCTGCTATACTTGTCCTAAAGAGTTGTTATCATGTACCTATAAATATAAAAGGGTTGGACATGGATGAAGGACTTTAGTATTCCAGATTATTACATCAATCGAGAATTGAGCTGGATTGCATTTAACGAGCGCGTGCTGGCAGAGGCCGCCAATCCGGATAATCCATTATTTGAACGGTTAAAATTTATCGCAATCGCAAGCAGCAACTTTGACGAATTTTTCATGGTAAGGGTAGCAGGTCTAAAGGATCAAGTGAAGGCTGGATTCACCAAGCCGGACAACAAATCGGGGATGACTCCAGGGGAACAGCTCCAAGCCATTTGGGAGCGGACCCACCATGTGCTCAGGTCTATGTATGCGATCCTGAAAAATGAAATTACGCCTGACCTGCAGAGAGCAGGCATTCGCTTTGTGAAAGCAGAGCAATTAAGCTGTGAGCAGGAGGAGTTTGTCCATCACTTCTTCCACCATCATCTGTACCCTGTGCTCACACCAATGGCTGTAGACGCCAGCCATCCGTTTCCGATGCTGCTGAACAAAAGCTTGAATCTGGCAGTACTATTGGAAGATGACGATCCAGAGAGCGAAGGACCGCTGTTTGCTGTGGTACAAGTCCCCGGTGTTGTACCTCGCTTTCTGGAGCTCCCCTCCCCTGACGGAGAAGCCCATTTCATTTTGCTCGAGGATGTCATCGCCCTGTATATGGATACGTTGTTTCGGGGCTACAACATTCTGGAGGCCAGTCCGTTTCGGATCACACGCAACGCTGATTTGACCATTGACGAGGACGAGACGGAAGACCTGTTGGAAGCGATCGAGCAAGAGCTGAAAAAGCGAAAAATGGGAGAGCCCTCCCGCTTGGCTGTTGCTGCATCTATGAGTGACTTTTTGAAAGAGACGCTACAGGATTGGCTGGAGCTATCCGCTTTCGAAATTTTCCGACTGGACGGTCCACTCGACCCTAGTTTCTATTTCCGCTTTCATGCACTCGCAGGGTATGACCATCTACGGTTTGAGCCTCTTACTTCCCAGCATCCGGTTGATTTGCTGGACGAAGAAGATATTTTTGCAGCCATTCAAAAAAAGGATATTTTGCTGCATCATCCGTATGAATCGTTTGACCCGATCATCCAATTCGTTCAGGAGGCTGCAGTCGACCCGAATGTTTTGGCCATCAAGCAAACGCTGTATCGAGTAAGCGGAGATTCTCCTATCGTCAATGCGTTGCTGAAAGCGGCAGATAACGGAAAGCAGGTCACAGTCTTGCTTGAGCTGAAAGCACGCTTTGATGAGGAAAACAACATCGTCTGGGCGAAAAAGCTGGAAAATGCCGGCTGCCATGTCATTTATGGAGTGGCTGGACTAAAAACCCATAGTAAAATCACGCTCGTCGTGCGGGTGGAGGACAACCAGCTGAGAAGGTACGTCCATCTAAGCACGGGCAATTACAATGACAAAACGGCAGCCACCTACACAGACATCGGGATGCTTACCTCGCGTGAGGAATTCGGAATCGATGCGTCCAACTTTTTCAATCATTTGTCTGGTTATTCACATCCTCCTGCCTGGCGTGAGATCTCTACAGCACCTATCGGCATGCGCGAGAGCTTTTTGGCACTCATTGAAAAAGAAATGGAGAGCAGCCTGGCAGGAAATCCTGCTTTTATCATCGCCAAGATGAACTCGTTGACTGACAAACAAATCATCGAAGCCTTGTATCGGGCATCATGCGCCGGGGTCAAAATTGATTTGATCGTTCGAGGGGTCTGCTGCCTGCGCCCGGGCTTGCCCGAGGTCAGCGCCAACATACGGGTCATTAGTATCGTAGGCCGTTACCTGGAGCATAGCCGCATCTATGTGTTCTGCAACGGTGGGAATCCTCAGGTCTATCTCTCCAGCGCGGACTGGATGACACGCAACATGATCGCACGCGTCGAGATTTTGTTCCCTGTCGTTCAGGATGATTTGAAAGCCAGAGTCATTCATTATCTGGAGGTCATGCTGAAGGATGATGCCAAAGCATCCATGCTCTTGCCCGACGGTACTTACATACGTGTACAACCCGAGAGTCCATTTCCCCAGAACAGTCAGCTCTTTTTTTGGGAGGAAGCATTCCGACTCAAGCAATCGCGGGAAAAAGCGTTCTCTGCTCAACGCCTGAAGCCGATTACTGCGCTACTGGAATAGGAATCCATCAACGAATATACGCTAGTGACGTCTGCAAAAAGGCAGACGTCTTTTTGGTTTTTGTGAAAAGCACACATTTTAACATTGTTATATTGACATTGTTAAAATGTAAATATAATATACAAGTAAGACAGCAATGAGGGATCGACACGAAAGGATTGATTTTATGTCCATCAAACCGTTGCCAGCGAGGCGCATGAGCTATCGTACCCAAAAGCATCGCTCGCCGGACGGACTGCCTACTGATATTTGTATATTTACCATCACTTCTCAGGCGAGACATACAAAGACGAAATCTTTGCCGACGAAGCAGCTTTCTGTCCTCTTGATCAAAAGAAAAAGCACAACCTTTGGTGAGCAATGGGCACTTCCCGGAGGCTTTTCCAAGGAAAGTGAAACATTGGATGAGTGTGCGTATCGGGAACTGAAGGAAGAGACGAATATCAATCGCGATGTTCATATCGAGCAGCTAAGGACGTACTACAAGCCTGGTAGAGATCCACGGGGCTGGATTCCGAGTGTCGCTTACGTATCGCTCGTTCATGAGGATTTGCTCGCCCATGCCAAAGCTGATGACGATGCATCGGAAGCGCGTCTCTTTCCCATCGAGGAAGCTTTTGGACTCCAGCTTGCTTTTGACCATCGGGAGATTTTGACCGATGCCCTAGCGCGGGTGTGCGAAAAAATGCTTCAGACCAATATCGCCAAAGCCTTTTTGCCTGGCGAGTTCACCCTTAGCGAGCTTTTGCAGGTCATTGAAACAGTCGTACCTACGTTCAGGGTAAGCGATCGCGGCAATTTTGAGCGTCGCCTGCTTTCAACAACCAGAAGACAAGGAATTTTAGAGCCGGTACTCGCAGCTGATGGTACCCAGCTCTTCTCAACGGAGTATTCCAACTCCCCCGCCAAGCTGTATCGTTTTACCGATTATATGCCGGTTGCCATGATTTATTAAAATCGACTGAGGAGGTTTTACGTATGAAAGCTCTGATTGTCATTGACTATACCAACGACTTTGTTGCCACTGATGGTGCCCTGACATGCGGAGAGCCAGGCCAAGCGATCGAAGGACGGATTCAAGAGCTCGTTCGTGAATTTTTGGCTGAAGGTGACTTCGTCGTGATGGCAGTAGATGCGCACAAGGAGCAAGACCCGTATCACCCGGAAACAGGTCTTTATCCCCCGCATAACATCATCGGTACTCCAGGCCGAAACCTGTACGGAAGCATTCAGAACACGTTCGAGGAATTCGAGGATACCATTTATTGGATGGATAAAACACGCTACAGCGCTTTTCAGGGAACGGACCTGGCTCTCCTGCTGCGCACACGTGGTATTTCGGAAATTCATCTCGTTGGCGTCTGCACTGACATTTGTGTGCTGCACACTGCAATCGAAGGCTTTTATAACGGGTTTCGTGTCATCATCCACGAGGATGCAGTCGCCAGCTTCAATCCAGCCGGCCATGAATGGGCACTCGGTCATTTTAAAAACCAGCTCGGCATGACAGTCTTAAAGCAATCCCAAAAGTCATAACCAGCATCGTCCACTACCTATAAAGGGAGGGATCTTCTTATACGAATTGGCATTTATGGCAGCAGCTTCGATCCAATCACCTATAGCCATTTGTTTACGGCAGCCACAGTGGCTCACCGGAGACGGCTGGACAAAGTCATCTTTGTCCCTTGTTCCTCCAAGCGCCATGATAAAAAAATGCAGACGGATGATGTTCATCGCTTACGCATGCTGGAATTGGCGCTTGCTACCTGCAAAAGCAAGACAAACAGCAAAGGCGATCCTCTGTTTGAAATCTCGACGGTAGAGATGGATGCGCTCCCTGGAGAAACGTATACGTATGACACCATGATTCATATGCGCAAAAAATATCCAACCGACGAGCTATTCTTCATTATGGGCTCAGATTTGCTCACGGGTATGTCCAATTGGGGAAATGCGGAGAAGCTTTTAACCGAATTTTACTTTATCGTCATGTCGCGTGAAGGCTATCCGACTGCCGATCTGATTGCCGAGGATGCCCTGCTGCGCAATAACGATGAGCACTTCCATATCATGAGCAAAGGCATCAACATGGGAATCAGCTCTACGTATATTCGCGACGAAATCCGCAAGGGCGGCGACCCCAGCTTTTTACTGCCGGATGAATGCCTGAAATATATTTATGAGCAAGGCATTTATCGAAGCTAGCATCGACGATTCGCAGCAAAAGAAAAACAGCCGAACGCTTTGTCGGCTGTTTTTTGTTCGTGGTTAGCTTTCGTAGGTCATCTGTGTGGCCTTCTGGCGGCTCTTTTTCACTTTGCCCTGGTAGTTTACGAGATAAATACTGACGACGATCAGAAGCAAACCAGCGAGCAGTGTATACGTAATCGGCTCGTCCATAAAAATTGTTCCGGTAATGACGGCAATCAGTGGCACGAGGAATGTAAAAGCCGCAACCTTGCTGGCTTCACCCGCATTGACCAAGCTAAAGTAAATGGCAATCGCAATCGGCACGCCAAATGTAGAACCGTATCCAAGTCCAATGAGATACTGCGTATTCCAGACGATATCAGACCAGCTCTCCAGACCAGCTCCCATCACGGTAAGCACAGCCCCGCCCAAAAGACTTTGCATCGCGACCATCCAGAGAGAGTCAACCTTGGCACTCTCTTTTTTTACGTAAATGACGCCAAGCGCCCAGGTCAATGCTGTCAGTAATCCAAGAACGACGCCGATAGCAGACACTTGTCCAGTAAAGCCATCCGCGCTCACCGACACGATTCCGAGGAAGCCCAGAGTCAATCCCGTAACCTTTATCCAGGTCATTCGCTCCCCCAGCCACATCCAGGCGAACAAGCCAATGAGAATCGGTTGGAAGTAAACTAACACAGAGAATAATCCTCCTGGCAAATACACTAACCCTACCGTCTGAATCCCGTAGAAAAACAACGTATTTAGCACGGCAGAAATACAATATTTCGGCCAATTTTCACGCCAATTGATCTTTTTCCACTTTGGCAGCAAACAGAGTGCCAGTAGTACGCCTCCAATCAAGGAACGCATTCCTGCAAACAAAATCGGCGGGGTATAAGCCAATGCCATCTTGTAGATCGCCCAGCTGATCCCCCAGATGAATACTAGACTTGCAATCGCTATGGTTGTTTTGATAGAAAACCTTCCCACAGGGGACCTCCTTTTTCGATCTATGAAAGTTGAAATACAGTTCATAGTATCATAGATTTTCTCCCTGATGGTGATATTACCGCAGTTTAAAAAACGTAGCTAGAAAACTAGTTGTCATACTGTACGAGCTGACTTCTAAAGGGTTAACAAAAATAAAATAGGCTACCATGCAATAGAAAAAAGCCGGGGACCGCTTCCCCGGCTTGCATACAGCTTGCTCGATTCCTTAATGGTGCGCTGCTCCGCCATTTGCGTCTTGTTCATTGCGTAAAAACCGTTCGAAATCAGGAGTAGCTAAAGGACGACTGAACAAATAGCCTTGTCCGTGTCCGCAGCCGTTTTGCTGGAGGGCTTCTAATTGATCGCTCAGCTCGATACCTTCTGCAACGACCTTCATATTCAGGCTATCCGCGATCGTGACAATCGCTTTTACAATCGCCTGGCTTTCTTGATTATGGTGAACATCTCGAATAAACGAAGCGTCGATCTTGATCGTATCGACAGGCAAGCTCTTGATGTAGCTAAAGGAGCTGTACCCCGTACCAAAGTCGTCGATAGAGATATGAATGCCAATTTCCCGTATTTGCTGCAGCACGACGGTAGCCTCATCCATTTTCACAAAAATGCTCTCTGTAATCTCCAGCTCCAGCCATTCCGGCTCTAATTGCGTCTCGTCCAGTGTCGCCTTGATCACTTCCAGCAAATCCTTTTGATAAATCTGTCTTGCCGATAAATTGACGGACACCTTCAGCTCGTATCCTTGATTGTGCCACATTTTATTTTGCTTGCAAGCTTCCTTTAGAATCCATTCGCCCAGTGGAACAATCATTCCGCTCTCTTCTGCAATCGGGATGAAGCGGTTGGGAGAGATGATTCCCAGCTCGGGATGCACCCACCGAACCAATGCTTCCATCCCTGTGAGCGTCCCTGTGCTAATATCCATTTTGGGTTGATAATAAATTTGAAATTGCTCTTGCTCAATCGCTTTGCGCAGTTCATTTTCCATCAGGATGCGCTCCAAAGACTTGGCTTCCATGGACGGATCAAAAAAGTCAAAGCCGTTCTTGCCGCGAGACTTCACCGTATAGAGTGCGGTATCTGCACGCTTCAGCAAATCCTCTGCATTGTCCCCGTCCTGTGGAAACAGGGATATACCGATGCTGCTTGATATATTGAATGTCTGATCGTTCAAATGAAACGGTTGTTGCATGACTTGCATGATCTGCTCAGCTACGGCTACAGCTTCCTCCCGCTCTGTCAGTTGTGAAAGCAGGATCGTAAATTCATCCCCGCCCAGACGCGCAACAATATCACCTGTCTTGACACATTGCTGCAACCGCTTGGCAGCCTCAATCAACAGCAAATCGCCCACGTCATGCCCAAACGAATCATTCACGTCTTTAAAGCGGTCCAAATCGAGGAAGAGTACGGCCATATTCGACTGAAAGCGTTTGGCCTGCATGATTTCCTTGCCTAAATGCTGCACGTACATCCGCCGATTTGGCAGCTCCGTCAACGCGTCGTGATAGGCGAGATAATGAATCATTTCTTCGGACTGCTTGCGTTCAGTAATGTCGCGTGTAACAAGAATCAGGCTCGTAACATTATCATTTTCATCGATAATCGGATTGATTTTTGTTTCCGTCCAAATCGGCTTGTCTCTATTCGCTTTGAGGCGGCATTCCACCATGTATTCTTTTCGCGTAGAAAAGGTGTGCTCAATCGCATACACAAAAATCTCTCTGTCCGCTTCGGCAATCCAATCGAGCATATTCCGTATCTCTTCGTCTGGAATATCATGCGCCCAGACCAATTTATGGGCTGGAGAAAGGTAAAGAAAATCCCCATTACGATCGATCATACTGATGATGTCAGAAGTATTTTCGGCGATAATGCGATATTTTTCTTCGCTTTGGCGCACTTCCTCTTCCATTTGCTTGCGCGCAGTGATATCGCTTCGAATCGAGACGTATTGATAGATTTTTCCCTCTTGATTCCGAAACGGCACTATGGTCGTGTCTACCCAGTAATAGCTGCCGTCCTTTGCACGGTTACAGATTTCTCCTCGCCAGATTTTTCCCGAACCAATGCACGCCCACATTTGCTTGAAAAACGATTTGGGGTGATAGCCTGAGTTTAGCAGACGGTGGTCCTGGCCAATCAATTCATGTCTGGCATACTTGGAGATTTGGCAAAACTGGTCATTCGCTCGTAAAATGATTCCCCGATGATCCGTCATCGCCACAATCGTCGATTGGTCCAGCGCAGCCCTGACATCTGCCAGCTCGCGCAATGCATCTTTTAATTTTTCATCTTTCTCATGCAAAAGCTCTTCCCACTCGTGTGGTGCAAGCGTAGCGATTAACTCATTTCTCATCTCTATCACCTATCTATGGAAGTAGACCCACTCTCTTATTTAGACGCGCCAAAAAAAAGGATCCTTTCCAGAAGGATCCAATCATTCATAATGGTAAGTCCGCTTCATTTTACCATGTATTTTCCAAAGATCAACGAGATAAAGAGCAAGCTATGCAACAATATTTCGAAATCATCGTCTCGAAAGAAAATTTTGTTTCAGTCAAATTTTTTCTTAGATAATCTTATTTTCTTCCAGTACCCGGATTTTTTCTTCCGAATATTGCAGCTCTGCCAACACCTCTTTTGTATGCTGACCTAATAACGGGGCCGGGCGTTTGACTTGCCCCGGAGTCTTGGACATTTTTGCTGGAAAACCAAGGCTTTGAATTCTGCCTCCCAGCGGATGGTCGTATTCGATTACCATGTCCCGCGAGCGAATATGCGGATCATTCAATGCCTCATCATAGCTGTAAATCGGACTGGAGGGTACGCCTGCTGCATCCAGCTTGGCGAGCCAGTGCTTCGAATCCTCCTGAATGAGAACGTCCTGAATGACTTGCTCCAGCTCCTCCAGATTCGCCTGCCGTTCACTGTTTGTCAAAAAGCGCGGGTCATCGATCAGCTCTTCTCTTTCGATGACATCCCGACAAAATTTTTCCCACAGCTTTTGATTGCCCGCACCGACCAGGATGTGCCCGTTTTTGGTTGGAAAGCCTTGGTACGGAGCAGTCACCCGATGAGCGGAGCCGTTCGCTCTGGATACCTCTCCCGCTCCGAAATAAGCAGCGGATTCCCAAACGGTCCAGGCCAAGCCCGAGTCTACAAGAGACAGGTCAATGTATTGTCCCTCACCAGTCGACAGCTTGTGAATATACGCAGCCATAATGGAATAAATCGCCGTCATCCCTGCTGCAATATCGTGGATGGCAATCCCGTTTTTCACCGGACGACCGTTTTTTTCGCCAGTCATGCTCATCAAGCCAGACAAGCCCTGTGCCATAATATCGTAGCCGCCCTTTTGGCTGTACGGTCCTGTCTGTCCATAACCAGAAATGGAGCAATAGATCAGGCCAGGATTAAGCTTGCGCAAGGTCCTATAATCGATCCCCAGCTTTTTGGTCACACCTGGACGGAAATTTTCAATGAACACATCCGCTGTTTTTACCAAATCAAGCAGAATGCCCAGACCTGCTTCTTCCTTAATATTTATGCGAATCCCCCGCTTGTTGCGGTTCGCCATCATGTAGCTGTAGCTTTCCTCCTCCACGTATGGACCCATGATCCTGCTGTCATCACCGTGTGGATATTTTTCCACCTTGATCACGTCTGCTCCCAGATCACCGAGTACCATCGTGCAGTATGGACCTGCCAATACTTGCGTCAGGTCAATTACCTTCATGTTTTGTAGCGCTTGTTGCATGACAGTTTGCCTCCCAGCGGTGATTTACATGCGAGCGAGTATGCTTTCATTCAGATCAGCAACGGAATTGCTTCCGGACAGAGCCATTGCCACATCCAGCTCATTGATCAGTGTATCAAGCACGCTCGCGACTCCTTTTTCACCTGCCACTGCAAGGCCAAACAGGAATGGACGTCCAATCAGGACAGCATTTGCGCCCAAAGCAATCGCCTTCACCACATCCGCCCCTGTGCGAATACCGCTGTCTAGCAAGACAGGAATTTGGCCCGCCACTACTTTTGCGATGGCCGGCAATGCTTCCAGTGTAGAAATCGCTCCATCCATCTGACGTCCTCCATGGTTGGAGACGATAATACCGTCTACCCCGTGCTCCAGAGCGAGTCTCGCATCGTCTGGATGCAAAATTCCTTTTACCAGAATAGGCAGACTTGTCTGTTCCCGCAGGAATGCGATATCGTTCCAGTTCAGCGCTGGATGATAAATATTTTTCAAGATTTCCTCCACGACATTCTCTGGAGTAACCTCGGTCAGACGCGAGCAAAGAACCGGATCGGTAATGTAGTTCGCAAGCCCTTTTCCTTCGCGCAGCGGTGAGTATCCATTGCGGAAATCGCGGCGCTTCCAGCCCAGCATGATCGTGTCCACTGTCAGCACAATCGCAGAGTAGCCTGCTGCTTCCGCCCGTTTTACCATGCTTGCGGATACTTCACGATCATTAGACCAATACAGCTGGAACCAGCGCGGTGCATCCCCCATGACTTCAGCAATTTGCTCCATGGAGTGCGCAGAAACCGTACTGACCACGAGCGGAACTCCTGCTTCCTTTGCAGCCCTGGCAGTTGCCAGCTCTCCCTCTGGATATGCGATCGCTTGCATTCCCACTGGCGCAAGCAGGATCGGTGTACGTAATTCCTGATTATACAAGGAAATGCCCATAGTACGGTTTGTCACATCACGCATCATCCGGGGAACAATCGCCCACTTGGAGAATGCTGTCCGGTTGGAAGCCAGTGTTTCCTCAGCTCCTGATCCACCCGCAATATAGTCGAATGGTCCGTCCGGCAAGATTTCTCGCGCTTTTTTCTCCCAATCTTCAATAGATACGGGGAGCGATTGGGTGTCTTTGTTCACTCTCGTAAAAAGGAGGGATTCCTTATTTGTTTCTGCCATGATCTTTCATCCTTCCATTGTGCTTTCATTTTGATTCTTGTTGTTTAACGAAAATTCGGCTTTCTCTTTTCCAGAAATGCTTGTACGCCTTCTTTGTAGTCATCGGAATTAAAGGATTGTAGCACCAGCTCCGCAATCTGTTCATCTTCTTCGGTATGGCCATTCAAAATAGCCCCGACCACTTGCTTCGTTCCTCGTATCGAGACCTGCGAGCGCTGGGTGAGCAACCGGGCAAACTCGTACGTTTTTTCAATGAGCTCTTCACTAGAATAGATGCGATCAAGCAAGCCAAAGCGATATGCTTCCTGTACATCCAATGCTCTGGCTGTATACAAAATCTCTTTGGTGCGGGATGGTCCGATCAAATCTACTAGACGCTTCGTACTCGTTAAATTATATACGATTCCCAGCTTGGCTGGCGTAATGGCAAAGATGCCATCTTCTGCACTGAAGCGAAAATCACACGATAGCGCGATGTCTAATCCACCGCCCACCGCGTATTTGCGAATCATGGCAATCGTCGGCTTGGAAAAGGTATGCAGACGGTCTACCGCTTCCATAGACTTGTCATTGTATGCCTTTGCCTTTTCGGCGGAGGAGCGATTGGAGATAAACTCGCTAATATCTGCTCCAGCTGCAAAAGCTGTGTCGTCAACGCCGCGGATCACCACTACCTTGGTCGCTTCATCTGCTTCCAGCTCTTCCAATAGACTCGTGAGCGTCTTCCACATATCCAGCGTAAAAGCATTTCGCTTGTCAGGACGATCAATCACAATCGTTGCGATGGCATCGGCCTTTTCGATATATAAAGCTTTTTCTCCCATTTTTTGTCTACACCTTCCGTTTCCTAGCATTAATCTTTTTTATACTTGGCCGCCAAGCGGTTTCCAATCGATTGCAGGCATTGCACCAGCACGATCAAAATAAAGACCGTCACATACATAACATCCACTTCGTAGCGCAAATGTCCAAAGCGATAAGCCAAATCCCCCAAGCCGCCTGCACCGACCAGACCTGCCATGGCAGTACCACCAATCAGCGTGATCAAAGCAATCGTCAAGCCTAAAATGATTGATGGTCTTGCCTCTCGCAGGAGCACATGCCAGATGATATGACGCGTGCGAATCCCCATCGATTTGTAAGCCTCAATCACACCGCTGTCTACTTCCAGCAGAGCATTTTCCATCAAACGGGCAATATTAGGTGCAGCGTGGACAATCAAGGGCACAATCGCTCCTTTGATGCCGATGGAGGTGCCGACGATCAGCTTGGTAAACGGCAAAATGAAAAAGAGCAAAATAATAAATGGAATGGACCGGATAATATTGACCAGCACATTCAATATCAAATACACGGTTCGATTCTCCAGAGCATTGCCAGGTCTGGTCAAAATCAAAAGAATTCCAAGCGGCAGCCCGATCAAAACGGAGAACAAAAGCGATATTGAGACCATTTGAAATGTTTGAACAACCGATTCCCCAATGATCGGGAGGCGTCCCTCAATAAATTGCTGAATCTCAGACATGTGTGACTTCCACTCCCTCTACCTTTACTCCTTGTTCCTCCAAATAGGCGATTGCCTTTGCCGTCTCATCCTTCTCTCCATGCAAATGAACAACCAATGCCCCGATCGTCTCTTGCTTGAGTGAAATGATTCCCCCCGCAAGGATATTCGGAGAAACCTGAAATTTGGCACTGACTGATGCCAATACCGGCTTGCTTGAGCTCTCACCCACAAATGTCAGCCGAACGACTGGACCTGTACGGATCAAGTTAGAAAGCACAGCAGGAGGCAGTTCTTTGTGATACGTGCTGTTGACAAAGCGCTTCGTCGTTGGGTGGGACGGTCTGGCATAAATATCGACCGTCTTGCCTTGCTCAATCACTTTGCCTTTTTCCATAACAGCCACACGATCACAAATCTTCTGAATCACATTCATTTCATGAGTAATCAGCAGGATGGTAATACCTAGCTCCTGATTAATTTTGAGCAGCAGCTCCAGAATGGATTCCGTCGTTTCCGGGTCCAAGGCGCTCGTCGCTTCGTCGCTCAGCAAGATTTCCGGCTCCTGGGCGAGTGCACGTGCGATTGCTACCCGCTGCTTTTGCCCGCCGGATAGCTGTCCGGGGTATGCATCATGCTTGTCTTCAAGCCCTACAATTTGCAAGTATTTACGGACGCGCAGCTCGATCTCCTGCTTGTCTACATCGGTCAGCTTGAGCGGGATGGCAATATTGTCATAGACGGTCGCCGTTTTCAACAGATTGAAGCCTTGAAAGATCATCCCGATCTTGCGCCGCACCTGCAACAGCTCCTCTGCAGATACGTTCGTCACATCCCGGTCTTTGATCATAACCGAGCCTGTTGTTGGCGACTCCAGCAAATTGACGCAGCGGATCAGCGTGCTTTTCCCTGCGCCGCTGTAGCCAATAACCCCGAAAATCTCACCTTTCCCTACCTCTAGCGAAACATCATCAATGGCATGAACCGTTCCTTTTTTTGTCTGAAAGCTCTTGGATACGTTTGTTAGCTTGATCACGCTGCTACAGAACCTCCCTATTCATCAGCCCAAATATGGTCTACTCACGCAAAGGTGGCCCCGCCAAGGAATTGACGGAGCCTTGTGGCTTACCAGACAGGGATAACCGTGCCCTCAAAGGTATCTTCCACGAATTTTTTTACTTCATCATTTTGGTACGCCTTTACCAGCTTTTGTACCGCGACGTCATCCTTGTTTTCTGTACGAACGACGATAATGTTGTGATGCTTGGAATCCTTTTGCTCCAGGAAGATTGAATCCTTGCCTGGCTTGAGGTTGTTTTTGATCGCATAGCTCGTATTAATAGCCGCTGCAGTCAGGTCATCCAGCTGCTTGGCAATCTGTGCTGCATCCAGCTCCACAAATTGCAGCTTGCGTGGGTTTTCTGCAATATCGAGGACGGTCGCCTCATCACCTACGCCATCCTTGAGCTTGATCAAGCCAGCGCTTTGGAACAGCATCAGGGCCCGAACACTGTTTGTCGGATCGCTCGGCAGCCCCAGCTTGTCCCCTTCTTTCAGCTCGTCGAGGCTCTTGATCTTTTTCGAGTACATGCCCATCGGATTCAAAACGGTTTGTCCTACACCTACCAGATCAGCCTTGTGCTCTTTTTTGTAAGTCTCCAAAAACGGAATGCTTTGATAGCTGTTTGCATCAATCTCTTTTTCTGCTAGCGCAATATTGGGCATCTGAAAGTCAGAGAATACTTTCAGCTCAACTTCAAGTCCGTCTTTTGCCGCTACTTCCTTTACTTTCTCCAAAATTTGCTCATGCAGGCCCGAAGTAACCCCCACGACAATTTTCTTCTCGTTAATGGCTGAGCTTGTCTGTGACCCTCCGCATGCTGCCAGAGCCAGTACCAAGAAGCCAGAAGCAAATAAACCAAGAGCTTTTTTCATGATGTACGTTCCCTCCACATTACCTCGTATACAACTAGGTTTAGTATGAATAACAATCATAGGTGTACCTCACGCAGGCCGTTTCGCCTTACGTGTTGATAGGCAAAAGCATTAATACAATTATGTGAAAATTATTACATAGACCAATATACTATATCACTAATAACCAAGTCAATTACTCGACATTAAAAAATATTTGTCCCCATTCTATTTGTGGGTCCGCCACCTGGTGCAGCTTGTCCACTGTACTTGTCCCCTTTTTCATCGAGGACGATCCATTATCTTCTGCATTTTTTGGAGCAGCAAACGCGCTTTTGAAGGCATTTGCGTACGCATTTCCTGGATCTTTTTATAGGGCGCCTTCTGGAGCATCTTCTTTTCCGTCCCCTCACTCCAAGCACTTTCATATTGGTGGAGCTGTTTTCAATGGTGACGTTGACCGTGTTCCCGCTATTGCCACCTCCTGCACCCGAGATGGACTTGGTAATGCTGCTCGGAGAGTTGTTGGTGGTGTCACCGAATTGGATCGAGCCAAAATTGTTTTTGATTTGTACACTCCCAACACTCGCCGGCAAGCTCCCCTCCTCCTTTCTGTTTCGGTTGGACTACTTCTACTGTATGAGTATTAAATTTATGATGATTGGACGAAGGCGGACAGGGGGTGTACAAAACAAAAAACCGGACGTATTCGCCCGGCTTCTCTTCTGTTTCTGCTTATTGTGCGGTGTAACCACCATCGACCAAGAGGCTTGTCCCTGTCACGAAGGAAGCATCGTCGCTTGCCAGAAACAACACTGCTTTGGCTACTTCCTCTGGCTTGCCCAGACGTCCCATCGGATGCAGACTGATCAGATGCTGATTCATCTCTTCGTTACGACCAGCAATCAGCGGTGTATCGATGTAACCTGGGCAGACTGCGTTGATCCGAATACCCTCTTTTGCATAGGTGATGCCGAGCGTTTGGCTCAGAAGCTTTACGCCACCTTTTGCCGAGGAATAAGCTGTCACTCCCGCTTTTCCTGCATGGCTGTGGATCGAGCCGCAGTTCACGATCGCTCCCCCTGTGCCCTGTGCCAGCATTTGCTCAATCACGTATTTATCGCACAAAAATACGCCTGTCAGGTTAATGTCAATAGTTCGTTGCCAGTCATCGAGAGAGAGCTTGTGAGCGGCGTTGTCTCTGGCAATCCCTGCGTTGGCAAACAGGATGTCCACTTTTCCGAATCGCTCGACGGTAGCGCTGACCATATGCTTGACTTCATCTTCTTTGGTCACATCCGTTTTCACGTACAAAGCCTCATAACCTTCTGCGTTCAGTTGATCTGCCAGCTCTTGTCCGCGCGGGGAAAAGTCGGCAATCACTACCTTTGCCCCTTCATTTGCAAACTGACGAACCGTAGTTTCCCCAATCCCGCTGGCTCCACCTGTTACAATCGCTACTTTATCCACGAATCTCATTTGTCATCTCTCCTTTTTTCAAACTGGAAGGACTGTCATTAACGTGCGGTTCCGCCACCATCAATGACGAATTCTGCCCCTGTCACATGTCCAGACTCATCAGAAGCCAGGAACAGCACCATATTGGCAACATCCTCTACTGTACCCAAACGTCCACTTGGTACTCCCTGTGCCAGCTCAGCTTTGGAATGCTTGGTTGCTTCAGATGCATACTTCACCATGCCTGTATCGATATAGCCAGGGTGAATCGAATTGACACGCACACCTTGACCTGCATATTCAATGGCAGCATCCTTTGTCATGATGCGGACTGCGCCCTTGCTTGCTCCATACAGAACATGGCCTGGGGCACCGATCAATCCGGCTATCGATGAGGCATTGATGACCGATCCACCTTGCTGCTTCGCCATGACTGGCATCGCATGCTTCATGCCCAAAAATACGCCTGTGACGTTAATCGCCATCAATTTATTCCAATCCTCCAGTGTGATTTCTGCTAATGGTTTGATAATATAAATACCTGCATTATTAAACAGAATGTCCATTTTCCCATATTGTTTTACGGTCGCGGCAACTACTTGCTCCCACTGCTCCTCACGACTGACATCATGGGCAATCGCGTGTGCATCTCCGCCCGCTTCCTTAATTTCGGCTACTGTCTGACTGGCGCTGTCCAGATTTATATCCGTAACGATTACCTTCGCGCCTTCCTTCGCAAAACGAAGTGCAGTCGTTTTTCCGATGCCTGTCCCTCCACCGGTGATAATCGCCACTTTTCCTTCCAATCTCGCCATTGCAAACGCCTCCATTTTCAAAATTCACGGCAGGCTGTTTTTCACTGCCCTTGCTTCCATTATAGACCTTACGTATATTTAATTATATGTAAACATACTTACACTTACTTAAATCTCACTAAAGGAAGTGAGTCGCTCCTCATGCATTTAGAGCAGCTCGAATATATCGTAGAAATAGCGAAAACTGGCTCTCTGACCAAGGCTTCTCAGAACAAGCACGTCACGTTGTCTGCCATTAGCCAATCCCTCTCCAGTCTGGAAGCCGAGCTCGGCATTTCTTTGTTTACTCGCTCCCGAATGGGTGCAGTCCCTACTCCGGAAGGCCGCATTATTATTAAAAAAGCATTGGAGGCCTTAATGAAGATTCAAGAAATCCAGGAAGAGGCGCAAAACTATACGAATACGCTTAGTGGCGAGCTCAGACTGGCGACGATTCCTGGTCCCATGAATCTGCTGGTGAATGCAATTACTAGCTTCAAAAAGGATTATCCGCAAATCAAAACGGAAATAACTGAAAAGGGTACACAGGAAATTTTGAAGGACATTCGTCAAAACAAAATTGATATCGGCCTGATCATCATGTATGAAAGCCTGATTCAAAAAAGCGCTGGCCTAAGCTTGGCATTCGAGCGGCTCCTAAAAGGAAAAATGGTGGTGGGCGTCAGTAAAAACTCGCCGCTCGCGTATCAAGACTCTGTTACACCAGACGAGCTGCGACAGCACTCCTTTGTTCTATACAACGATGACTATGTAAAATGGTTTGCTGACGATTTCGCTGCCAAATACGGCCCTATCGATCTATTATTTACAACAAACAATACAGACGCCATCCGCAATGCTGTTCGCGAAAATATGGCGGTCACGATCGGACTAGACTATTCCTTTATCCACGAGCCATATTTACAATACTCGGATCTCGTCACGCTCGATCTCGCTATCCCTGATCAACAGCCCATTTATCTCGGCTGGGTCCGATCAGAGGAGCGCCATTTTTCACGTATTTCCATGAGCTTTACAAATAGGCTGCAGTACGATTTGAAGCAAAGGAGCTCTTCTCTCCCCTCCTAATCACATGCTTAGCCCACGAAATTTTCTTCTGGAAGGCTGTTCTTATTATCCTCAGAGCAGCCTCTTTTCGATCTCTTCTACACTCGCCTATATGAAAAAGCAGATTCATTCAGAAACTTTGAACCTATGTAATTATTGACAATTATCAAGTAGGTATATAGACTTAATTCGACAAGTTAAAACATGGATCGACAAGCACTATTGGACGATTTCTCTTTTCTAATACAGCTAGAATCTAGGTCTTTAGAATGAACAGAAAGGAAGAACTCCACCTATTTCGAGCAAATCACTTCTGCATCGTGACTTCGTGCTCTCAAACAGGAGGAACTAACATGCTAGCAAACATTTCAAGCATTGCCGTAAGCACAGTTCTCTTGGCCCATTTTGCGATCGGTGTGCTATTTTTGTATGCCGAATACAAATTTTTGAGTAAAATAAAAGACTCGAAGAAATAGAATCCTTCATTAGATTACGCAAAAGGAGTTCGCATCAAAGTGAAATCATTTTTTCGCCAGTTTTTTTCAAGTAAAGCGCCGGAGAAAGAGGAGTTCACGTACAAGGAGCTGAATTCCCGCTTAATCAAGTCGACACGCTATGATCGGGAAGCCAATCATTTATATATCCGTTTTCAGGATGGCCTCGAGTTTGTCTACTGTAAGGTTTCTCCTTACGCCTACAATGCCTTTTTGAATGCGGAGTCGTTCAGCGAGCATTTCCACTCCTTTATCCATCTGCGGTACTTAAACTATCAAGTCATGTAGCCCGCTTTTATTCATGCCAAAAGCCCTCTAGCGAGAGGGCTTTCTTTTGGTCATCTGTTGATTTATTTTAACGCTCGTTGCAAGAACGCCTTTGTCCGCTCAAATTGGGCATTGGTAAACATTTGCTCAGGCGTCCCTGCCTCCACGAATTCACCATTGTCCATAAACATGATTTGGTTCGCCACTTCCCTCGCAAAGCCCATCTCATGTGTGACGACCATCATCGTCATGTGCTCATTAGCCAGTCGCTTGATGACTTGAAGCACCTCACCCGTCAGCTCCGGGTCAAGAGCCGATGTAGGCTCATCAAATAATAAAATGTCCGGGTTCATCATCAGTGCTCGTGCAATGGCAACACGCTGCTTCTGACCGCCTGAGAGCTTCGCAGGATAGACATCTGCCTTATCAGCCAGCCCCACCTTTTCCAGCAGCTCTGCGCTTCGTTGGCGGATCGCCTCTACCGACTCACCTTTTACCACTCGTGGGGCAATCTCCAGATTTTCCTTTACGCTTAGATGTGGGAACAGGTTGAAATGCTGAAACACCATGCCCATTTTTCCTGTAATTTGCTTGATCTTCTGGGTGTCGCTGTACACGCCATCCTTGACCAAATAATCATCCTGAATACGGATACTCCCACCGTTCACCTGTTCCAAGTAAACAAGGCTTCGCAGCATTGTGCTTTTCCCCGAGCCAGAGGGACCGATCACAGCTACGACATCGTTTTTGTTTACTTCAAACGAAACATCCTTCAGGACTTCCAAATTGCCAAACGATTTTTTTAGATTGGATACTTGAATCATCGCCATTTCTCGCCAGTCCTTTATTCGAATTTGAACCTTTTTTCCAGCCACTTAAAAAACAGAGTCAACAAGAGGGTCATGAGCAAATAAATCACGCCGGCAATAAAAAAAGGAACGATGGTAAAATCTCGATTTACTGCCGTCTGTGCAAAATGCAGCAGCTCGGGAACCGCAACAGCGTAGAGCAACGCTGTATCCTTCACCAAGGTGATGGATTCATTTGCAACCGCAGGAAGTGCGACACGAAACATTTGCGGCAAAATAATTTTGGTAGTCGCCTGCCATTTGCTAAAGCCAAGTACTTGCGCTGCTTCATATTGGCCCTTGTCAATCGCAAGTAAGCCCCCTCTGAAAATCTCCGCAAAGTAAGCTGCATAATTAAGGACAAAGCCGACACAAGCAGCAACGAAGCGGTCCATTACCAAATATTCCCCAACCACTGGTAAGAGTGGCAGTCCAAAGCAAATAAATAAGAGCTGCAAGAGGAGTGGTGTTCCACGCATGACATATATATACGTATTCGCAAACCAGGCAAGTCCCTTATTACCACTACCTGCCATCAGCGTAATGATAAAGCCGAGTGGAATGGACACCAGAATGGCGATGAGGAACAGCAATACCGTCATCTGCGCCCCTTCTAGCATAGGCTTTGTAATTGAGATGATATAATCTACACTCATATGCGTTTGCTCCTATTTCTTGGTTTTTGCCCCACCCAAACCGATGACGCAGGCGAATTTTTGGTTGAATCGGTGCGATAAAAGCGTGGCTCCGCCATCGTGTTGGCGAAGCCACCCTTTCCCTCTATTTCAATACACGATCCTCGCCAAACCATTTTTCCGAAATTTTTGCCGCTGTTCCATCTTGATTCATGGTATCCAGCGTTTTTTGCAAGTCATTCAGCAACGCTTCGTTGCCCTTTTTCACACCAACTCCATACTCTTCTGGCGCAAGTGACTCATCCAAGAATTTAAAGGTTCCTTTATCTTTGGACATGTAGTAGTCCGCTACAACCTGGTCAATGACGACCGCGTCGATGCGTCCGATTTTCAAATCGCTCAGCGCGAGAACGTTGTCAGGGAACTCTGAAATCGTTTTGATTTGATTTTTGATCTCGTTAGCATCCAGTGCGTCAGCCGCGGAGGACAGCTTTTGCAATCCAACAGCCTTGCCGGACAAATCAGCGAGCTTGCTCATATCCGACTTCGCAAGCGTCACAACCACTTGCGCATTTTTCAAATAAGGCTTTGTGAACAAAACCATTTCTTTACGCGTATCATTGATGGTGTATCCGTTCCAGATCAGATCAATACGACCGCTGTTTAGTTCGGATTCCTTGGAGCTCCAGTCGATCGGTTGGAAAACCATTTCTTTTCCCATTTTTTCGCCTGCTGCACGAGCATAGTCGATATCAAAGCCAACCAGCTCGTTTTTCTCATCACGAAAGCCCATAGGTGCGAACTTGTCGTCGATTCCTACGACGATTTTATTGGCGCCAGCTCCTGTATTCGAGCTTGAACAGCCTACTACGAGCGAGAGCATTGCTCCCATGAGTAATGACATCAATGCGAATTTTTTCATCGTGATCCCCCTAGACTCTTTATCTATCTTTTATCCTGATAAAGTGGTAATACGTTAACAAGTTATCATGATAGCACATCATATGAAAAGAGTCGATAATCTGCTGAAAAATAGAGAGTTTATAATAAATTCCAGCTGAATAAACAACGATTTGGGCTGTTTACTAACTTCCTTTTTTTGGTGAATTGGATAACACTTTGAAAGCATATCCATTGAAGAATGCTTTTAGAACCCAAAAAAACGTGGGAATCTTCTCCCACGTTTTCTACAACTTTGTATTAGCAGATGCATGTTTTTCTTTTTTTACCGATTGTTCCTCGTTCTTCGATCTTTTTGATGTATTCCGTAGCCAAAGGAACCTTGCAAGCAGTTTGTCCGACATCGACGTGGACTTTGTCGATAGCTTTTGCGACTTCGAGGGCTTCGTCTTGTAGGGCTGGGATGTATGTACCAACGGAGATGACGAATTGATTCATCGTGTAGCGCACGCGGTTTCGTTCTGCGTGGATGGTTTCTTTGATACGACTTAGCAGGCGCTTGATTTCTGCCAAATCGAGCTTTTCATCATCCGTGATAGAAATATAATTGGAATACGTGTTCCAGCCACATGCGGCGATCATTTCTTCCTCTGCGTCCAGCCATTCTCTCGCCAACTCCATAGCATAATCGCTTTCTGCTGCCATGCTTGCGACTGTGTACTCCGCCAGCATGTACCAGTACGCTTTTTTGACCCAGCTGTTCAGGCGCTCTTTTGTCATGCTCTTCGGGTCTACGGTCAGTCCCGCCAGGTACATCGCATCCGAGTTGCCTGTCTCATATAAAGCGAGCGCGAGCCTTTGATCCCGCTTTACTTCCTTCACCAGCTTTTTCATGTCTCCGATTTTGACACCGAAAAAAGGTTCTTTGGCTCCATGTCGAAGAAAAGTCTTTTTCGTTTGCTCTGTGCCCATTGCTTCGAGCTTTTGCATGACTTCCTCTACAGTCATCCCGTCACCTTCCTTAATTGGCTCTTCTCCTCTATCATAACCATGCACAGGCATGTTTCCATCCTTTTCTTCTTACAGCAGATAACGCAAAATCATGATCGAGATCATTCCTGCGACTACCGTTCCAAGCAGACTTCTCGTTTTGATAGCGACAAGAACGGTAGGTATCGCTGCGAGCAGCTCCACATTGGTCAATAGAGAAGTCAGTTGTCCATCCTGCACGAATAGCTCCTGTCCGACCAAAGCAGCCATCACTGAGATCGGGACATAGTTCAGCCAGCGAATTCCCCACTCTGGCAGCTCCATCCGGCTCAAAACCATGAGGGGCACAACCCGCGGCAAGAATGTTACCAAGGCTGACCCGACGATAATTAAAAAGACATCCCATCTTACTTCCATTTATCTATCACCATCCCAATCGTAGAAGCGACCACCGTAGCGATAATGACTCCCATATTTCCGGGATATACGATCGTTACCCCCACCGCGATCACAACTGCGCAAATTGCCACTATAACATCAAGTCTGATTTTTTTACGACTGACAATCGCGAGTACCAAAAGCCCGATAAACATGGCAGGCAGCGCAAAATCCAATCCGAGCTTTTCCGGATTTGAAATCCATTGTCCAAAATACGCACCCGCGATATTGGCGAAAATCCAATTCAAATACGCTGTCAGATTTAAGCCGTGCATCCATTTTTCATGAAGCTGTTTTTTCTTTGCTGCTTCATTAATAGCGACCCCAAAGGTTTCATCCGTTAAAAGCGAGCCAACGAGCATATTTTTAAACGCGGTAAGATGCCGAAAATAAGGTGACAGCGCTGCACTAAGTAGAATATGCCGCAAATTCACAAAGAAAATCGTAATGACGATGGCCGTTGCCGAGCTTCCTGCCGCAATCATTCCCGCTGCGATAAACTGTGCCGAGCCCGCATACAAAAGCACACTCAGCAGCGTAATCTCCATAATACTCAGTCCTGCTGTCTTCTCCAAAACTCCTGCTGCAAACCCGATACTCAAATAACCCAATAAAGTTGGAATACAATCCTTTACCCCCTGGATAAAGCTGCCTTCATCATTTGGACTCGCAAATGATTTTACTCTGAGCTCCTCTTGACTCACCTTGCTCCCTCTCCTCCTGATAGTTAGAAAAATAACGACTATGAAAATAAGGAAGAAAATACGGTTCACCTTTACATGAACCGCTTTCCCGTTACAACATGATAAAGATCTGGCTTGTTTCTCCAGAGAGCTTCGACTTTTTCCGGACCAAGCACCTTGGTCACTTCTGCAAACATGATGTCATGGCGAATGTATTCGATGGCTACGAGGACGAGTGCCGGGTCTTGTGTTTTGACTGCCCACGCTACCCGATTCTGTCCAAAATTTGCAATCAGTACCTCTTCCTTGTCTCTGGCCACGATCGTCAGGTGACCGCCCATTCGCTCTTCTGCTACTTCTGGGGCCATATAGTCGTGATGATAGGTAATCCCCACCTGTGTCTCTGCTTTTCCAAACAGGACGGAAAAGACGGGAATTCCCTCTTTTACGCGTCGATCTATCCGTTCCTGGATAAACTCGACTTGCGGCTCCCAAATCGATAGCCATAGCTCTTCCTTTGCCTGATCAATCATCTCGGTGATTTCCATGAGGACATGCTCATCGGTGCTAATCCGCCTGATCACGTCTACTTCCTGCTCACTTTCCAGTGCGGAGAGCTTTTTTTCCAAGTAATCAAAGGACTGTTCAAAGTTGTTTCGTAGCCTGCCTATCAAGTCCTTGGCTGGCAGTGGCGCGTACGTAACCGGCTCGGAAGGCACAGTATGAACGGCCCCTTTATCGAGCAGCTTGCCGATGACTTCGTAAATCATGGAGCGCGGCACTCCTGAGCGTTTACTGATTTCATAGCCCGTGATCGGAGAGTTTTTCAGCAAGCTGATATAGGCTTTGCACTCGTATTGGGAAAAGCCGAGCTTTTGCAGCTCTTTATAGATATCTTCCATAAGGACCTCTTTAGTGGTTATTGTTATACTCACTATAAAATGGTGTGAGTTTGTTGTCAATCGGGCTGTAGTGGTGGGGAGAAAAAGGGAGAAAACGCTCCAGCTTCTTGGAACACTCTCTCGGGTCATCCCTGGCCGGCT